>NZ_LR214156.1 GCF_900659865.1 Hyella patelloides LEGE 07179 | reverse complement strand
TTTTTTCGCTTACTTTTTCAGCAAACCCTAATTAGCTTTAATTTTCTTGGCAACTAGGTAACAGCATAATGAAGTAGGAAATGATGAATTGAATTGATTTTTGCCCCAAGCTTCTTTTAGACTGAAGTCTCTGTTTGTATTTTTTAGCCCAAAAAGACTGGGTTTTATTTTGGTCATTATTATCGAATTTAAGTGTTTAATGGTGTTAGTTTCCCAAGCAGAATTGATCGAAAAAGCGATCGCTAATTGTGTGGTTAGTTTTCCTACAGATACCGTACCAGCCTTAGCGATCAAACCAGATCGTGCAGCAGTTTTATATCAAGTCAAGCAACGTCCCGAAAGCAAACCCTTAATTTTGATGGGAGCGTCTTTAGAAGATTTGTTACCATACATTGAGGGAACAACTGAAGAGCGAGAACGTTGGAAAGCGATCGCAAATCGTTATTTTCCTGGTGCATTGACATTGGTTTTACCCGCTTCGGCTCTTGTCCCTGCTGCGATGAATCCCACTAATTCCCGAACCATTGGCATTAGAGTACCCAATCATCAAACTGCTCAAGAGATATTAAGCCAAACAGGAGTCTTAGCTACTACCAGTGCGAATCTTTCTGGTCAGTCTTCTTTGGTGACAACAGAGGCGATTAATCGAGTTTTTCCCCAGATAACTATACTTGAAGACCAAACACCAAACAAACCTCAAGGAAGTGGTTTACCTTCTACAGTAGTCCAGTGGACAGGACTTAATTGGCAAATATTACGCCAAGGTAGTGTTAATTTTGCTCTTGAAAAGTAAAAGTTATTAAATATTAGTATTTAGCTTGTAGTTTAAGAAACTTGAGCATCTTTGCTGTTTTATAAGTTTATAACTCTTAATTATTGAATCCATAAGCTTGTAATTTTAAATCTTACAATTAGAAATTATTCTTAAATTGTGCATCACCTTATAATTTTTATGTGATGCTCTAGATTATCTTTTGTTAAACTACTGTAAAATATTGATTTCTCGTAAATTTTAGTCATTCGATCGCTTGAATTCATTTTGAGAGTGTATGAAGTGAGCGTTAATTAATGCATAGTTAAAAATCAAAGCTATGATGCTACAATCAGGGTCAAAGTAAATATGAATGAGATTGAGACTTTAAAAGAAGAATTAAAACAAACGCAGCTTGCTTATCAAATGGCTGTTCAAATGAGCCAATTTAAGGCAGATTTTTTAGCTCGAACATCTCATGAGTTAAGATCGCCTTTGAGTAGCTTGATTGGGCTTCACCAGTTAATTTTGTCCGATCTTTGTGAAAGTCCTGAAGAGCAAAAAGAGTTTATTGCC
The DNA here is from genome assembly GCF_900659865.1 of Hyella patelloides LEGE 07179. Lineage (GTDB taxonomy): Bacteria > Cyanobacteriota > Cyanobacteriia > Cyanobacteriales > Xenococcaceae > Hyella > Hyella patelloides. The sequence goes on along the minus strand of NZ_LR214156.1, from coordinate 3,228 downwards.
CAGGCTTATAATTCGGCGATGAAATTGATGAATTTAATTGATGAGATTGTAGCAGTTTCTAAAACCGAATACGGCACTAATAAATTGAATATGGAATCTCTTCAGTTAGCGAGTATTTTTCCAGAGATTTATAATCTTACCCATCTTCAGGCTGCCAATCGTAATCTAAGGCTAAAAATTATTCCTCCAGACTATTATATCTACGTATATGCAGACCGCGTTCGCCTAATTCAATCGATTACTAATTTGATCGATAGTGGCATAGCCATCATGAAGGAAGGCAACATTAATTTAGCAGCAATTTCGGTGGAAAACACAGACAAAGTTACAATTAAAATTAGCTTTGACTGTTCTGCTCAACTGTGGCAACAAGAGTCTGATATTGAAAATAAGGTTATTCCTAATGACTTAGAACAGGCTCGCGAGTTAGTCCAAAACATTAACTTATCACCAAAAATGAGGCTGCTATTATCTCGTACATTATTAGAAACAATGCGTGGCAGCTTACAGTTATTAGACACATCTGTTGAAAATCAAAATCAAAATACAACACAAATAATTTTAACCTGTAAAAAACCAGAATCTTAAAAATATTCTTGTTGTAAAAAAGAGTAGTATTTCAAAAAAAAGTTATTAAAGATACAGAATCCATTACTCAGAATACACTATATTGAAAAATAATTAATGAGCAATGAATTCTTCTATAGCTAATCATATAAAGCAAATTTTAATGGTAAGGACGGCTTTCTTGAGAAAATTCTTGTTGCCAACATTTTCTAAGTAGTTCAACCTTGTATAAATACCAAAAACGTCTGACACTCCATACCGAAGTGCGATCGCAAAGCTGTTGATTAAGGTAGCTCCATATGGGTTGGGCGATTAATCTAATATTCATATTTGTATTTCCTAAAGTTTCAAAGCAGCTATATTTAGCAGAAAGATTGTTCTCTATACTAATTTGGCAGATCGAACCAGTAATCCTCTTGGTTGTAATTGCCCAAAATTAAAAACCAAAGAAACGAAATTTAAGTGTTTACTCGAATTGTCAACTGTTACTTTATTCTGTATCGCTATTGGACTTTTCTGGTAATATCCAAAGTTATTTTGCCACTAAAATCAGGAATTGGCGCACCAGGCTTCGACAACTGTACTCTAACCTGAGTCACTTTATTCAAACTCAAAATTTTATCGGCAATCACCTCAACTAATTTTTCCACTAAAGCAAATTTAGAAGTTTTGATGATTTCTTTAACCAGAAAAATTGCTTCTCGATAATCGAAAGTGTCTTCCAGATTATCGCTTCCCGCAGCAACAGCTAAATCTAACCATAGAGTCAAATCGACTTCAAACCACTGTCCTAAAACTTGTTCTTCGGGTAAATAACCAGTGTAGCCGTAACTGCGAATACCTGTAATTTTGATGGAATCCATAGATTTCAGGAATGAGGAATGAGGAATGAGGAAGTAACGACTACTAATTAAAATAACTTGTTACTGATTTAAGTTTCTGTGAGTAAATGCTTTAGGATTGCTTCCCGTATAAGTGGCTGCGATATGACCATCACCTGTCACTTTATACTTATAGGTAACTAAGCCTTCTAAACCTACTGGACCACGGGGAGGCATTTGTTGAGTACTAATGCCAACTTCTGCACCAAAACCATAGCGAAAACCATCGGCAAAGCGAGTAGAACAATTATGATAAACTCCTGCTGCATCTACTTGGTTTTGAAACATTTTTGCTACTGTATTATCTTGAGTAACAATCGCATCAGTATGTTTTGAGCCATAGGTATTGATATGAGCGATCGCATTTTCCACGGAATCAACTATTTTAATGGCTAAAATTAAATCGCTATACTCAGTATTCCAATCTTCTTCGGTAGCAGGTTGCGCTTCAATTATTTCTCTGGTTGCAGTGTCTCCTCGTAACTCTACTCCTTCGGCAATTAGAGCTTTTGCAATAGAAGGTAAAGCAGTTGCTGCAATGTCTTGATGGACTAGCAGGGTTTCAATAGCGTTACAGGCTGCGGGATAATGAGTCTTGGCATCTACGGTAATTTCCACTGCTTGAGTTTGATTAGCAGACTTATCTATATACAAGTGACAGATCCCATCAGCATGACCCAAAACTGGAATACGAGTATTATCCTGCACGTAACGCACAAAGGAGTTAGAGCCTCTGGGAATAATCAAATCTACATATCGATCTAAAGCTAAAAGCTGTTTAATTTCTTCTCTGGTAGTTAATAGTTGCACTGCATCAGGATTCACTTTGGTGTTGCTTAAAGCCTGATGAATCACTTTGACTAAAGCCTGACAAGAGTTAATTGCTTCTTTACCACCTTTGAGAATTACTCCGTTACCAGACTTAATTGCCAAACTGGTAATTTGAATTAAAGCTTCTGGTCTAGCTTCAAAGATAATGCCTAGCACCCCTAAAGGACAAGTAACACGCTGTAAAATCAATCCTTGGTCTAATTCTCGATTGATTTGCACTGTACCCACAGGATCGGCTAATTTTGCCACATCTTTAACTCCTGTAATAGCACTTTGCAGCTTACTCTCTCCCAGTTTCAATCTGGCATACAAAGCAGGGGAAATACCATCTTGTTCTGCTGCATCTAAATCTTTTTGATTGGCTTCCAGTATTTCTGGTGTTGCTTGGGTTAAAGCATCTGCGATCGCATTTAAAGCTTGATTGCGATCTTCCGTAGACAAGACAGCTAATTGACTTGCTGCTCGACGGGTTTGTTGAGCTACTTGAGTTAAAGACAAAGACTCTATCTGAGAAGCAACCATAAGATTTATCACATCAGGAATAATAGAAGCAACTATTGTAGCGTAGCGAATTAAGGTTTTGCGAGTAAATAATAAGCTTCTGTGTATCTAGTTAAACTTAAGATACATATACTACTTATCGGTAAAACCATTAAGCCCTGTAGAGACGTGGTATATCCCTCTTCTGTCACTTTCCGATATCGATCCTTACAGAGAGAGGATTACAGCCATTTTAAAATTTAAGTTTTTCTAATAAGCTTAAACGCATCCAAATAACATAAAATTAAGATAGTAATATCAGATAAAAATAAGGAATGCCAGCAAAGGGTTATCTATCATTATCACAAAAGAAAAAGTTACCACGCCCTTCGGGCTGAAGTCAGGAGGATAGAGTCAGGAGTCAGGAGTTAGATAAAGCCCGAAGTTGGAGTATGCGCCTCGCCATTTT
>NZ_LR214155.1 GCF_900659865.1 Hyella patelloides LEGE 07179 | reverse complement strand
TAAGATATCATCGCTTTGAAACCCATATATAGCATCGTCAGCAGAGGATAGCACTAATTTATTATCAACATATTGAAAAATAGGGGTATCATTTCCTTCTAAGACATCGCCAAATTCAGTACCTAGAATTACATTTTTTGCTGTAGACATTATAATTTACTCCTTAAAGTATTAGTCACTATTTATCTATCTGTAAAAACGATTAAAGTTCTGCAATTTTGTTAAACTGCTTAACAATCAATCAAATTAATAATTAATTAAAGTTCTAATTTAGTAATAGTAGAGATTATTACTTTTACGTAGGTTTGGCATAATTTTTTCCCGTTTGATTTGTAGAAAGTGAAATTAAAATCTCAACTTTAAAATTATTTTGTTACCTTTTATAACTTAATTTTTGTGCTTAATAACTTTTCAGGGAAAAACAGCAACTCTTGGCAAATTTATTGTACTAGTTAATTTTTAAAAGTAAATAAAAAAGCGATCTCTAAATAAGGAGATCGCCAGCAATCTAAAAGTAATAAAATGAGGTCTTATCCTGGAAAATAATCGATAAAAGTTAACTCAGAAAGCGAATTGATTTGTGTATCTTGAACAATTGCCAATATATTATTGTCATGGAGTATTCGAGTGTCGAGTTCTGCTCCCCCACCAAAGTTAACAATGTCTAAACTGTAGTGTAATTCGTTATCTCCCTCCATTCCAAATTGCTCTAAATTCTGTAGCTTAATTCGATCTCCTTCAAGACTATCGAAATCAGTTATACTCGCATAACCCCAACCTTGATATAAATTAGAGCCATTGTCGACAAGAAAAAATGTATCTGCACCACTTCCGCCTGTCAGAGTATCAACTTCATGGTTTGCAGAAGAGCCATCTATACTACCTTGAATTTTGTCATTGCCATCTTCTCCTAGTAAAAGATCGTTCCCGCCTCCTCCTATTAAGGTATCGCGACCAAAACTTCCATAAAGTGTATCTTTGCCTTCACCACCAAAAAGTTCGTCTTCGTCAAAATATCCATAGAGTTTATCGTTGCCAGTACCACCGTAAACATTATCGTCCCCAGTACCACCGTAAAGTCGATCGTTGTCATCATCTCCATAGAGAAAATCATCTCCTCCATATCCATAAATTTCATCGTCTCCAGCACCACCAGCCATAGTATCCGTACCATCATAGGCATACATCTTATCGTTGCCATTGGGAGAATAAAGCCACTCTGTCGACTAATCTCCAACCGTTGAGAAATGCCGCTTTAACCCAGTCCCAACCAATACGGAAATAGCTGTTTTTGCTAGATCGATTCTGGAAAATAAGTCAAATCCAAAAATCACCTCCTTTGGTCTATTTTCCAAAAAACTCATTAAGTTGTTCGTCAGGAGAAAATTAAGAATAAATAGTCGCTTCTTGGCTTTCGGAAGATGAATGCCGTTCTTGTTTGACGGGAGTTTGAACCAATAAAACAGAGCAAGGAGCATGATGAACTACATAATTACTGACGCTACCTAACAGCATTTCTCGCAAACCCGAATGTCCCCTTCTACCAATAACAATCACATCGGCATAGCAAGATTGAGCAAACTCACAGATAGTCGAACTAGGATGACCAGTAATTTGGGTAAATTCAGTTTCTATTCCTGCTGAGATCGCTATATCGGCAAAAGAACGCAGTATTTTTATTCCTTCAGTTTCAAAAGCTTTCCATTGTTTGTGGTACATCTGGTTTGCCATATGAGTAATTTCGGAATTGAGATGTATGTAATGATAATCATCTCCTACTGGGGGATAAAGAGACATTATAGGGCTTCCTGGTTCTTCTGCTGAGAGAACGTGTAGTAAGATTAATTTTGCTTTGGTAGTTTTAGCTAAGAAAAAAGCTTCATCAAATACCTTTTTATTAGCTGGTGAGCGATCTATTGTTACCAAGATTTTTTTTAACATTTTATTCTCTTATTCTCCCTTCGTTAGTGGTTAGTTCCGTCAAGCGGGATAATGTGAGTAGAGACGTTTCAAATCACGTCCGTACAGTAAGTCGTTGCTGGGTGAGAACCTCTTATTTGAGGGGCTGTCTCCTGGGGAAACCCCAGGCGGGGCGTTGTCAACACGGGAGTGGAATATGCCGACTGACCGTCGGCATATTCCACTCCCGTCATTGTTCTTAATTTATTTCAGAACACAGCCCCTTGAGTTTACATTGTCCTCGAATGGGGATAAGGAGAGTCGCGTCTCTACAGTGGTTAGTAGTTAGTAGTCAAAAACTTCTGACTTTATTATGTTGTTAGTTGTTGACTATCAGTGGTTGCGGGTTTTTCTTCTGAGACGGTGGAATCTGAAGCCGATTCCCGTTCGAGAGGGTTGCGCATAATTAGGACAGAACATGGAGCATGGTGAGTTACATAGTTGCTAACGCTGCCGAGAAACATTTCTTTGAATCCTTTGAGTCCGCGACTACCTACTAAAATTAGATCGGCTTCCCAAGTACTAGCTAGTTCACAAATTTTTCTTCCTGGGTTGCCACTTGATTGGGTGTATTCAGTGTTTACTCCTGATTCAGTAGCTTTTTGAGTAAGATTTTGTAAAAAATCAATTCCCAATTGTTTATACTGTGATAATTGTTCTTGATATTTTTGATCGTCGAGATCGTCTAGTATTGGGTAATAGGCATAGGTAGGTAATATGGGATAATTTACTTCGTTTTCTGATAAAACATGGAGCAACATTAAAGTTGCATTTGTAGTTTTGGCTAAAGATAGAGCCGAATCAAAAACAAGATTATCTTTGTCAGAACGTTCTACTGCTACGAGAATTTTGTTAATCATTTTTTTAAGGGATAAAGGATAAAGGATAAGGGATGAAGGGCAAGTATTATGTATTATCGATCTTACCTTCTTTATTTCCCTGCTTCCTCTGCTTTGTTACAAACTTGATTCTGCTTGTGCTACTTTGAGTTTGGTTTTAAGTACTGAGTCAGGATTGAGACTCATGGAATTGATGCCTTGTTCTACTAAAAATTCGGCAAATTCTGGGTAATCGCTTGGTGCTTGACCACAGATACCTATTTTGCGGTTATTTTGTCGGGCTTTGGTGATCGCCATTTGTAACATGGCTTTCACTGCATGGTTGCGTTCGTCAAAAAGATGAGCTACTAAAGCAGAATCGCGATCTAGTCCCAATGTCAGTTGGGTTAAGTCGTTTGAGCCGATGGAGAAACCATCAAATACTTGGCTAAATTCATCAGCTAGAATCACATTACTGGGAAGTTCGCACATCACATATACTTGCAAACTATTTTCTCCTTTGACTAAACCGTGTTTTGCCATTTCTGCCAATACTTTTCTTCCTTCATCGGGAGTACGACAGAAAGGAATCATCAAAATAACGTTAGTCAAACCCATTTCATCGCGAACTCGTTTAAATGCCTGACATTCTAGGGCAAAGGCTTCACTATATAAAGGATCGTAATAGCGACTTGCACCACGCCAACCTAACATGGGGTTTTCTTCTTCAGGTTCAAATTGTTGACCTCCTAGAAGATTGGCATATTCATTACTCTTAAAGTCCGACATCCGCACAATAACAGGTTTGGGATAGAAAGCTGCTGCAATCGTACCAATACCCATAGAGAGTAAATCGACAAAGAAATCGGGTTTATGGTCATAATAACTTGTTAGTTGAGCGATCGCTATTCTTTCCCTAGTATCTTTTAATTCATCGAACTTAAGTAGAGCCAAAGGATGTACTTTAATATGATTGGCAATGATAAACTCTAATCTAGCCAAACCCACACCATCGCAGGGTAAAGCCGATAAACCAAAAGCCTCTTCAGGATTACCGATATTCATCAAGATTTGGGTTTTAGTTTCAGGTAAATCATCTAACTGAGTTTCTTCTACAGTAAAGGGAATTAAACCAGGATAAACTTTACCTTGTTCTCCTTCAGCGCAGGATACAGTTATTTCTTGCCCAGTTTTAATGTTTTTGGTGGCATCACCGCAGCCTACAATGGCGGGGATACCCATTTCACGGGCGATAATTGCTGCATGGCAGGTTCTACCACCCTGATTGGTAACAATAGCACTGGCTTGTTTCATAATGGGTTCCCAGTCAGGATCGGTTTTATTGGTAACTAAGACTTCTCCTGGTCGAAAGCGATCGATGTCGCTAACATTTAAGATTACTCTAGAAATACCTGCACCGATTTTTTCCCCAACTGCTCTACCTGTGATTAATACATCCGCGTTAGTATCTAATTTATAATTTTGCAATACATTGTTAGATTTTTGGGATTGTACGGTTTCGGGACGAGCTTGAACGATAAATAATTCTCCTGTGATGCCGTCTTTTGCCCATTCAATATCCATTGGGGTATAGGTATCGCGCACCTGAGAATAATGTTTTTCAATCTGACAAGTCCATTGAGCCAGTTGCAGAATTTCCTCGTCATTAATGGCATATTGAACTCTTTCTGAGGGGGGTGTGGGGACGTTTTTGGTTAGTTTACTACCACCAATGTCATACACCATCTTGACTTCTTTGCTACCAAGGCGTTTGTTTA
>NZ_LR214154.1 GCF_900659865.1 Hyella patelloides LEGE 07179 | reverse complement strand
GAAGCTCCGAACCAACTAATTAAAAGCGGAACGGACATCTCACGGGCTTGAGGCAACCTTATGCGTAGCGGTATCCTTTAGGGCAAGCCACGTGTCCTCGTCTATCCAATCGAAAACGGCTGTAAATAGGTATTTTTGCTGCTGCTATTTACTGGCTTATTCCAAGAAAAAGGAAAACATCTCACAGTAAAAGCTTTTATAAGTAATTGAGTAGTTGGATCAAAGGAGTTTTTCAAGTAACAAGAGAATATCTAACTTTATGAAACTGGCTTTATGACAATGGAATTCCGAGAATGTTTTAGGTCTGCTATCTTTTATTGGTTTATGTGTTGGTAACTTAGGATTCTGTAAATCCCAGTCAGTATACAAGTTAGTATACTTCGCTGAAAAACTATCAAATCATGAAAATCAACGGAAAATTTTAGGAATACATGAAACTTTATTCCACAGCCCTTGCACTGATTCAATCTTAATACTTAATTTACGCCAGGTTCTTCTGTCGCTTCAGGTGTAGTATTCTGCTGCTGTAGCATTCTCTCTTGCTGTAAACGTCTAAATTCTTCCGCAGAATTTTGAATTTGAGTACTAGATTCTTCATTAAATTCTTCTGCACTACGTCCTACACCTAAATTGTAGTTATGCATCAACTGCATAGGATCGATACCTAAAGTGCTATCGCCGTATATAGAATCTTGTTCATTGGATTGATAGTTATTATCCTGTTGAGATTGGTATTGAGCCAAACTAGGAGTAATTAGGCTAAAAGTACAAGCGATACCTAAGCCTAAAGTAATAGTTAATTGAGAGAGTGGATTTTTCATTAGAATCATTTTGAATAACATAATTTGTTCGATTATACTTCGATTCAACAACACCATAATTTGTTTTAATCAGGACTTGTGTTTTGACGCTTCCCATAGATAACATTCTGAACTAATGTCTAGAAATCTAGAGGATTCTTGGTTAAACGACCTGCCTTAAAATTTTAAAGGAGTAACGAGTACTCGAACCTCTTACCAAACACCCTTCTAAAATAGCAAATATCGAGCTTGAGCATTAAAATCCTAGCGGGCCGATCTCCCAGAAGCGTACTAGAATATGTCAAGAAACAGAGAACAGGAATTAGATTCTGGAAAATAAAAAAATAGCCAAAAAATAGCAATTTGAGTCTGATTCCTGATTCCTTTTTCCCCGATCCTTTAACTAAGCAAAACGACGACGTAATAGAGGTTGAATTGCTAGTAATACTAAAGCATCAAAGCCTAGCAATACTAAGATAACACCACCAAAACTAATGTTTGCCCAAGGGTTACTCATGACGATGCTGCTGACTGCCCAATCTCCATTAAGGTAGAGATAGCGAATAGGTTCGATCGCATAAGTAAGAGGATTCAAACTAGCAATTACTTGTAACCATCCTGCCATAAAGTTTAAAGGAGCTAAAGCAGTACTGGCAAACAATAGGGGAAGGTTAGTGACAAAGATGACCGCAATTAGTTCAATGTGTCCAGGGAGAGCAAAAGCTAAGCCTAAACTCAAAGCAGTGACTCCCAAAACAATCAGAAAAACAATTAGAGCGATCGCACTTAGACCAATCGCGTTGGGGAAACCTGCGCCTAAAAAAGCACTAGCACCAATAATTACTGCGGTTTGAACAAAACTGAGGACGATAATATAAACGGTGGAAGCTGCCACAATAGAATAGCGAGAAGCTAAAGGAGCTACTAGTAAGCGGTTGAGAAAGCCAAATTCGCGGTCGAACATTACAGGTAAACCAGCATTTAACGCACCAGAAAAGGCGGTAAACACAATAATTCCTGGCGCGAGAAATTTAGCATAATTCATGTCATTCCCAAATAAGCCTTGGGGAGCTTTGCTAAACAACGCACCGAATAAAATCAACCACATAAAGGGCTGAATAATTCCTGCTACTAAGGTAGAGGGGCGACGTTGTAGCTGAATAAATAGACGCTTGGTTAAGGCTAAAGTTTCTTGAACAAAATTTCCTAACGCACTGCTACCAATACTAGATTGCTGAGTAAGGCTAGGATTGGGGGCTAATATCGAATTAATTTGATTCGGACTTACAGATTGACTCATATTAAATAGGTAATAGGTTTTTTAAGTAGCAAGCAAAAATTACGACAACTAAATACTAACCACTGTAGGGGCGTAGCATCCCACATCCCTACCCAATAACAACTAACAAAACTATTTCATTTGTTGCTTTTTCTCTTTTTTGACATCTCTTGTACCTGCTGCTGCTATTTCTGCATCCATCAGAGTTTGTCCTGTTGCTGCTAAATATACATCATCTAGGCTAGGACGAGATTGAGCCAGACTGAAGGCGGGTAAATCGACTTCAGAAAGAGATTGCTCGATTTGGGTAAGCACTTTGGCTTCTGGTTTAACTATTAAGTTTAACGAATTACCTTGAGAGGGATTGATAATGGCACTCTCGACGAAAGGCAAAGCAGTTAGAAGATTTTTAGCTTGATTGGCTTCTGTTTCGAGTGTAAATTCGCGAATTCTTAAGGTTATGCGATCGCCACCTACTCGATCTTTTAATTCTGATGGTGAACCCTCTGCAATCACTTTTCCGCGATCGATAATGGCTAAACGATCTGCTAAAGCATCAACTTCTTCTAAATAATGGCTAGTAATGAGAATACTCGTACCTGCTGCTTTTAGTTGAAGCAAAAAGTCCCATAGCAGACGACGACTCTCAATATCTAAACCCACGGTAGGTTCATCCAGCACTAATACTTCTGGCTGGTGTAATAAGCCAGCAGCTAAGTCTAAGCGTTTGCGAATACCACCTGAGTATGTCCCACTTTGGCGATCTGCATAATCTTCGATCCCTAAAGCTTTAATTAATTGGTTAATGCGTTCTTTGATACTATTTTTAGGAATATGGTAGAGAGCAGCCTGTAAGCCTAATAATTCTCTACCTGTTAGTACTTTATCAATGGCTACTTCTTGAGCCACATAACCCAATCTGCGTCTTGCTGCTTTGGGATCGGCTACTGCATCTACTGTCCCTACCTGAATCTTACCTCGATCTGGCTTGGCTAAGGTACACAAACAGCGAATTGTCGTAGTTTTTCCTGCACCATTAGGGCCCAGTAAACCAAAAATTTCCCCTGATTTTACAGTAAAGGAGATGTCTTTGACAGCCTGGACATTTCCATAGTTTTTTTGTAAATGCTCTATTAAAACGGCAACAGCCATACCTGATTTATATACCCAAAGAATTCTCTTTACTAATTATTACTATTTATTGTAGTAGGTTGCTCCTGGAAGAACAGAAATTCACTGGTATTTATTAAGCTTGAGAGAGATTAGCTTCTTCAGAATTGGTACTAAATCCTGTCGAGAGATGATACTTAAACGTTTGGCAAGGCTAATAGAAGAGTTTTAGCTCGATCGAGAAGAGTATATTTTTATTACTTATCAATCAAAAAATGCTCCACATAGTACACTACTATTATAGCACTGGCTTTTTTGTTCTTCAATCAGAGATGGTTGATCTGTACTTTAGGGATATCTGTAGCATAATTTGGAACTGAATTGTTATTATAAGAGTTGGAGATGAAAAAAATACTGGGTCTGACGTAAATTGTTACAAAACTACAGTCTTACTTTTTGAGATTAATCTCTTTAGTTATAATGAAGCCAAACCGTCAAAGCATAGATATTAAGGGAAGGAATAAATTATTAAAATATCTTCCTTATGTACTTCTTAGTTTCATTGTCTTTGGGGCTAATTCAGGGCTTGAGCTTAATTATTTTGTTAAAGGCTATATATCTTTAATAGAGTTGCAAGTAGGTATTCTTTTAATTTATTTTATAACTTCTAAATTTAAAAAACATAGAGAGTAAACTTATAAAATTAATAACGAAATTAATCGATCCAAACATACTTTTAAGATAATTTTGCCTCAAAATAAAACTACTAAAAAGAGATACTATTAGTTTTAAATAATCATGAGAAATCGCTTAATTGCCCTTTGTATAGCATTCATTGGTGGCGCATTTGGGCTACATAGATTTTATTTGGGGCAAAACTTTGCTGGTATTGTATATTTGCTGTTTAGTTGGACTGGTGTATCATTTTTCTTGACTATTTTTGATTTTTTAGGACTAGTTTTTATGTCCGATGAAAGCTTTAATCGTCAGTTTAACGGTATTACCGAACCTCCTAAATTTTTTGCTGTTAACTCTCGTCAGGAATCTTCTAGAGAAATTACAGCTACTTTAGGGGAATTGAAAAAGTTATATGACAATGGCGTTATTACAGCAGAGGAATATGAAGTTAAAAGAAGAAAGCTTTTAGATTCTATTTAGTTTAATATTAGTAAATTTAATAGCACTTTAATCGTAAATTATTAATTATGAACAAAAAAAAACTCCTACTTGGGTTTGGTTTTCTTTAATTCCTTACTTTGGTAGCATAGGGATTATTTATGCGGGAAATAAAATTAATCGTTTCTCTTGGATAAATTTGGGGATTTTTATTACTGCTTTAGGACTTATTTTGTCTTCTACTCATTTATCAGGCTTTGTTTGGTTAGCACAAATGACAGTTG
>NZ_LR214153.1 GCF_900659865.1 Hyella patelloides LEGE 07179 | reverse complement strand
CCTTAAAGAGCAGTTTAATAGATGTGTCTTTTGATGGGGAACAAGAAGATATTTAAAAACGGTCATTATTCGCGAGCAATACTCGCGAATTTATACCCCTATTTTTGCCAAAATGGGATGTTCCCCATGGGTAAAGTTCGAGGAATTAGTAAAAATGACGTTATTGCTAAAAGAAATTTAACAATTTTCTTTTTAATATCAATTTAGTTTTTAGTTAGGATGGAGAGCGAAACTATTGTAAAGCCAGACGCAGTTGCTAATAATTGCTGCGGGAATTTAATTTGACAAAGCCTATTTATGCAGGAACTCTAATGGTGTTCCAGTCCCTTACATCGAAAAACTTGTTCCTGTTTAGTGATTGCTTCATTATTAAATCATAAATTAATTCAATTTGTAAACAAATTAACCCATCCTGACCTAGCTGCAATTTATCACCATGACTCAATGAATGAGGCGTTCCGCGAGGTAATAAATTATTATTAAGGTGGCTACCATTTCGGCTATTATCAACAATCATGTAAGCTTTTTGAGCAATATCCCAGTAGAGATAAGCATGAGTGCGAGAGATGATACCGGCATGGGGCAGTCCCGTTAAATCGATGTCAGGACGCATATCACCAGCTTGACTTTTACGACCGATTACGCCAGACTCCCTAGGCAATACAAAACTTTGTTTGCTTTGATGAAGCAATTTAAGCTGAGGACGTTCCTGGTTATTAATTGTTGATGAGTGCTGGGGCGAAGGAGTCGAGGTTTGAACATGGTGAGCTGTCGAGGCTACCATAGCAGGGGGTTGTACTGCCTGTGTTAAGGAAGTACCGCACATTGGGCAGATCTTAGCGTTGTGCGGTAATACTTGATTAAAGAAAGAGCAGCTTGGTTCTGAACAACGATGAGTTTTGATCATGGTAATTGCATTTTTTAACGATTCCAAATAGATGAAGATAATGTGTGGTTTTTAGGTACAGCTTGCAGCGGTACAAGACCTGTTTGCTGAAGAAAATATTGCCCATCTTGAGTTTTGAGAAAGTTAGCGAAGAGTGGCCCTGACACATTTCCAGGCAAGTTATTATCTCTAGGATACGCAACAATCAACGGCGTACTGAGTGGATAAGTTTCTGTATGAAAAGCCGATATATTAAGTAAAAGATTCTTTTTCTCTCGACAGAGATTGTCTGACGGCGAAATGGGTCGCATTGTGCCGTTGGTAGTTTCTTTAAGCAGTGGCTGTACTGGTTTTAAATTTTTTTTGGCAATAGCTAGGGGATAGATCTTGCATTGATCCCAGGTTTGAGTTAATAATCCGAAACTAATCGAGCCAGCTTCAGTTCTTTGTGCCTGCTTTTCTCCAACTGCGATAGAGCGTAAGGTGTCAAAGCTTGAACGTTGCTCGATCTTATTAAATTGAGCAATCAGACTCGGATCGTTGCCTAAAACTTTTTGCTGGAACAGGCGTAATGCTTCGGTTTCCATCGGTCGATAAGGTTTGATTGGCAGATCGGGAAAATTTTCACCTAGCTGTTTCCAGTTGGTAAGTTGTCCTGTAAAGATTTGCTGCAATTGGGTAAGAGCGATCTTGCCTTGCAATGTACTTGGTAGATTTTGACTTTTATAAGCAGGTACATAGACTAAAAGACCATCGTAGGCAATCGTTTCCTTAATTAACCCTTCGGGTAGCTGGGTTGATAAACTGGCGATCGCAAAATTTGCCTTGGCGTTTGCTTTGAGCACTTCGTTAAAGGAAGATTGTTGAGGGGCATAAGTTCGGTAGTTAAAAATAGCTGCTGTATCCAACTTAGGCTGGGTCAAAAACTCTCTAATTTTGCGATCGCTTACGGGCTTCTTGTCCAAGATTATTGTCCAAGTTCCAAGTGCTTCTCCCGTATAGGGGTACTGTCCTGGCTGAATTCCATTGATGTCTGCAAACGATGGTAAAAGCTGCTTAAAGCCAGTCACCTCTGTATCAAAATTTGACTCAAATCGGGGTAATAGCAACAACCACAATAGCCCTCCTATTAGAGGCAAAGTGAGTAAACACAAAAGCCAATATCGAAATTTCTTTTTCGCTGGAGGCTTTGGACTGAGATTTCCCTGAAAACTAGCAACCGTTTTAGGCTGAGGCAGTTCGCTCAAAGCTTGACGCGCCTCTGCCGCAGAATTGAACGGGGTTTCTAATCCTAATAAATGAAGCAAAAAATCTTTTAGGGGCGGATCGTCTTGGGGCCAATGTTGAACCTCACGCGGATTTAATGATACCTCAGAACCAGAGTGAATCCCTCGACTCGTCCAGAGAGCAAACGCGACTGCTCCAAGATCGATTAAGTCTTGTTGCTGTGATAGCATTTGGGGCGGAGCAGGAACAAAAAGTTGTTCCCAAAATGCCAAATCGCAAACATAGACGTAGCCGTTATCACTTATAACCAAGCTGTCAAGCCCTATATTACCGTGAGCAGTTACTGTTGCTTCAGAGGTAAAACTTGATGGCTGAGTGTGAAGGAAATGTAGCGATTGTAATATTCGATTTAAGACTTGTCGCACTTGAGGTGCACAAAAAGATCTCTCTGTTAAAACCTGCTTCAAGGTAGGAAGTGCAGCAATTTCGCCGGAAAAAATTAAATATAAGCGATCGCTAGACTGCTCTGCAATGGTATCAAATGGAGTGACCAACCGAAACTCTCGACCCTTTTGAATGGTCAAATTACCCTTGACAACTTGACTCAAGGCTGTTCTGCGCTGTTGTGCTTCCACAGCATTAAAATATTGTTTAGGCAGTAAATACTCTTTTACTACAACAGATTGACCATTACCGATCTGAGTTCCTCTATAAAGCCGTCCTATTCCCCGAAATCCAAGTAGTTCAGAAATGCGATATGCACCCAAGCTGCTTCGGAGTTCAGTCAGAACTGGCAATGTTGTGGGAAATCCGCATTCTAGACAAAACCTAGCACCTGGTATTTTCTCAGTAGTTTCTATAGGTTTTCGACAATCTAGAGGCGCATTTTCGCTACATTGATAGAATTTAGCTAATGTAGTAGAATCAACAATAGACATAAAGTTTTCTCGGTAGTTAGAACCAAACTAAAATGATTGAATGCAACTAACACTGAATCAAATTCATTTTGATGGCTGCCACGATGGCTTGTGTTCGACTTGTTACCTGTAGTTTCAAAAAAATATTGGTGAGATGAACCTTGACAGTAGCCACTGAAATATAGAGTTGCTTTGCAATCTCATTGTTTGAGGCTCCTTGAACGAGCCAATATAAAACATCGTTTTCTCTATTAGATAGGTTGCAGGGCTGACCGAGCTGTGAAGGTAATGAAGCTTGTGTTTTCTGAAATTTTCTAAAAAAGCCAGTAGCAACTTCAGGCGGTAGATAGATTTGGTTTTGCATAACAGTGGCGATCGCATCTAGTAACTGCTGTGAACCTTGACTTTTAAATACATAGCCATTTGCCCCCAACTGCATAGCATAATAAATCCAGTAGTCTTCTTGACAATCTGATAGAACAAGAATTCTACTAGATACATTACTGTCTCGGAGTTGCTCTAAGAAGGGCAAACCATCTTCCTCAGTTAATTTTATGTCAACAAGAATTAGGTCGGGACTATCTTGCTTGATAAGAGACAAAGCTAGAGCTGGATAATGTGCTTCCCCAATCACTTTAACGGTTCGATCCCGAATTTGAGAAAAGTTTAGAAAATTTCGGATTCCAGCTCGAAATTGGCGATCGTTATCGACTAAAAGCATCGATAGAGATTTGGCTGGTGCTACTGTGGTTAACATGTGATATTATTCCCTAATAAATTAATGAATGGAATTAATGTTGTGTTCTTCAATTGATAATGTTTTTTCTTTTAAACTTTTTAGTATTATGTCTCTGGCTGATCTAGATACCAAGGGGATTTATTCGGGTATATATTCAGGTGCATCTCGTTATAGTCATTCTTAATAATGGACGTATGATTTAACGATGTGGTTGTATCGCAAAAAGCTTTAAAAGACAGAATAAACCTGTGGGTTACTGTCATACCCCCTTCAGCTCAAGCCCTCTAGTTGCTAATTACAACTGTAGAGCGCATTTTTTGCAACAGAACCGTTTAGATATTATTTCAGGTCTAAAATTCTGCTTCATTTTTGTAATACCTGAACTTTTACCTGAATTTATCCCCTGTCTTATTATTTAAATTGAAACTTAAATAATATTAAGTTCATAGAAGACAGTGAGAATAAAGATTTTGAAAAATTTGTTAATTATGAAAATCAATCAAGAAGATAGTTTAATTTGGTTTAATAGAGCTAAATTAACCTGAGTTCGGGATAAGCTGAAACTCTCATTGCACCGTTGCTTGATTCTGGGCTCTGTCAACATGATTGTGTTGTTTCAGCCAGTCAACGTTCAATAAATCTCCTTAACCCGAACTGACTTTACTTACAATTAATCGCTGCTAGTCAGACGGGCTTCGCCTATCCTATAAACTTAGCTAAAAGTGAAAGATGCATCTTGCAAAGCGCGGGAAATAGTTTGTAGCTTGAGAGTTTGTGCTGTTTGTTCAGTCATGATGAAAGTCCTTTTGTTTGTAATTTGTGAT
>NZ_LR214152.1 GCF_900659865.1 Hyella patelloides LEGE 07179 | reverse complement strand
TTTTTAAATTGAGCGAACCGTGAGTAATGAGGCGATAGAAACCAGCTTGACACCAAAGTTATTAACAGGCTCAAAACGCTCTCCTTTTGCTCCTCCTGAAACTGGGATATATGGGTCTTTGAGCCCTAAAATATTTGACACATTCAAGTTATTTGGGTCGGCATCTAACAATCCTACTTTTGAGCCAATTTGTGCCAGTTTTACGGCGATATTAACGGCAATTGTATTTTTTCCAACTCTATCTCTACCGCTAGAAATAGCTATTATATTTTTAATACCTTCAATTCTTTGGTGATTATATTGAAGCTTGTGTGTCAGAGTTTTGGTTGGAACTTCGTCTAAAGTTGAGGAAAACATTGATTAAAATTTCTTTAGTTTATTTTTCTGAGCAAATTATTTTTTAGTAGTGTTGTCGCTTTTAGAAAAGATATTCTTTGGAGCCAGAATTGCGGTAGAGACGGCGCAACTTGTTCATAGCTCGTCCTCTAATTTGGTTAATCTCTTCTCGACTCAAATTGAGCATCTGAGCAATTTCGGCTGAGGTCTTAATTTTTTCGTCATTAAGACCATAACGTAGACGTAAAATAGTTCGTTCTTGATAATTGAGACAACTCAAAATAGTTTCTACCTCTTCACGTATTAATTTTTTAACAATCCACTCTTCTGGAGTTGGCAGCTCTGATTCAATACTTTCACCCAATAGGCGAGAATCTTCTTCGCGAGCCACAGGAATTTCTAGAGAAAAAGGTTCTTGCGCTACTCTAAGCAGAAATCTTAGTTGTTCGACAGTTATATTGAGATGTTCTGCCATTTCCACTTCATTAGGATGACGTTGCAGTTTCTGGGATAAAAGCTTGAAGGTTTTCTTAATCAGCGATAACTTATCGTAAATATGAATTGGGAGGCGAATGGTACGAGATTGTTCGCTGATAGCTCGTGTTATCGACTGGCGAATCCACCAGTAAGCATAGGTAGAAAACTTACAGCCCTTCTCTGGCTCGAACTTTTCCACTGCTCTAATTAGACCTAAATTACCTTCCTGAATTAGATCTTGTAATGAAAGCCCGCGCTTGAGATATTTTTTAGCGATAAAAACTACTAGGCGTAAATTTGCCTGAACCATCTTGTTTTTGGCTTGACGAGAGAGGTACAAACGATGACGAAATTCAGATAGTATCATGTTCGTCTCTTGCGCCCATTCTCGGTCGCTTGGTTGTCGCCCTAATTTTTCAGCTAACTGTTGGCGAATTTGTTCTAGCTCTAATAAATCAGCAACTTGACGACTAAGCTTAATTTCTTCTTCTCCACTCAACAAGGGAATCCGACCAATATCTTGTAAATAATTGCGAACTGGATCCTGGGAGTGCTTGTTGTTCTGAGTCTGAATTTGAGAATAGCCAGATTTAATTTTGGCTAATTGTTTTTTATCTCCAGTAGTTTGCTTTTTGGTAATTTGGGATGGATCATTTCGATCGAGGGCAAACTCTAGATTATCTGTAGACTGGTCGGGATTTTTGATTACACTATTGCTCGGTACCATAATGATATTATTTTCAATCGAGAGTAGTTAATTTGAGCTTTGACACTCGCCAAAAAGCTTTATGTCACGATTGGTAGATTTCTTAATTTGTTTCTCTTGGTTTTTTGTCCAGATAGCTCTAAGCTTCAAGCTTGGTTGCTGATGACTCGCCATTTGTAGTGGCTCTAACTTCCTCAAGGGGATGTTTTTTGCGATCGCGAATCTCTTAGCGATCCCGAATCAACACTCGCTCTTTGAAGTAGACTTAAACAATATTTTTGTTGTTTAAGTCATTAAAATTTAGTTTAACAACATTTTTGTTGTTAAAGTCAAGCAGCAACATTTAATTCTTCTCGATATGTTGAGATACGGCTTCAAGTTCTTCAACCCGAACAAGTTCAATAAAGTCGATAAAAAGCTTTCAGTTATTAGGATACAGCCGACATATCAGCAAAATAAGACATAATGTGAAAAAATCTTGAAATCACATAAATACAATGTAGATACAATACGCCTGATGTGAATTACCTTCAGGCGTTTTTTACTTAATTAGATGCTACCGTCTTCTTTTAAAGAGGGATAAGGCTCACCTCTTTGACGATACATAGCTGCAATTTCGGGATAACCCCATTCAAAAATAACTCGCTCAAGAGTTTTCGTATCTAGACTAACGCGATCGTACATTCCTGCTGCTAGTCTTTGACGTTGTGCTTCAAATAGAATCACTGCTGCTGCAACGGAGACATTCAGCGATTCTACCATGCCAAACATAGGAATGATAATGTGTCCATCCACCAAATCGGCTGCTAATTCACTAACACCATGTTTTTCTGCACCCATTAGAATAGCGGTGGGTTTAGTATAGTCGATGCGACGATAGTCTACTGCTTTCTCACTAAGATGGGCAGCATATATTTTAAGATCTTTTTGCTGTAATTGAGCGATCGCAGTTTTTAAATCGGGATGAGTGTGTAGATTAACCCATTTATCACTACCTTTGGCTACTGGAGAGTAGGTAGGCATTTTGCTATTGGAGTTAACAGAATGAACTTCAAAAACGCCTACTGCATCACAGGTACGTATAATTGCGGAGAAATTGTGGGGCTTATGAACGTCTTCTGTAATTACGGTTAAGTCTGATTGTCTTTTACGAAGTACTTGTTTAAGTCTTTCATATCTTCTAGGAATCATTGCAATTGAAGCTCAGTAAGTAGCTAGGCAAATTTATTTATATATTGTTGAAAAGTTGATTGATGTTTCCCAAAGCATAAGATAAAACAAGAACGTCCAACGAATAAATTTTGCTAGACGCTCAAATTAATAGCAGTTATCCTCCTACTTTAAACTCAATGACATCCCCTTCTTGAACGACATAATCTTTTCCTTCAAAGCGGACTAAGCCTTTTTCTTTAGCTGCTGCTTTAGAGCCATGATCTACTAAGTCTTGAAAAGCGATAGTTTCTGCTTTAATAAACTTTTTCTGGAAGTCTGTATGGATTACTCCTGCTGCTTGGGGTGCTTTCATTCCTGCAACAATAGTCCAAGCTCGACTTTCGGTTTCTCCTGTAGTTAGGTAGGTACGTAAACCCAATAATTCATAGGTGGCTTTAATTAAAGATTTTAAGCCTCCTTCTGGCACTCCTAAAGCTTCTAGAAAGTCTTGTGTTTCTGATTCTGATAGTTCTACTAATTCTGATTCTACTTGAGCAGAAATAACTACTACTTTAGAATTTTCTTCTGCTGCGTATTGCTTAACTTGTTCTACCCATTCATTACCTTCTGCTAAGTCATCTTCTGCGACATTAGTGCCATAAATTACAGGTTTTTTTGTCAATAGACCTAAAGGTTTAATTATTAATTCTTCTTCTTCTGTTAATTTTATTTGTCTAACAGATCCACCGTCATTGAGTGCTGTAGCTAGTTGTTCTAAAACTTCTAATTCTTGTTGAGCAGTTTTTTCTTTTTTCGCTTGTTTGCGTACTCTTTCAATACGTCTCTCTATCTGAGCTAAATCTGCTAAAGATAGCTCTAAATTAATAATTTCAATGTCTCTTACAGGATCGACAGAACCAGATACATGAATGATATCGTCATCATCAAAACATCTTACCACATGAACGATCGCATCTACTTCTCTGATATTTGCCAGAAATTTATTTCCTAAGCCTTCCCCTTCACTAGCTCCTTTAACTAAGCCTGCGATATCTACAAATTCAATTCGAGTAGGCACAATTTTTTGAGAGTTGGATATTTTAGCTAATACTTCCAACCTTTTATCGGGTACAGAAACTACCCCTACGTTCGGTTCAATAGTACAGAAGGGGAAATTAGCAGCTTCGGCTTTGGCATTAGCGACTAAAGCATTAAATAAGGTAGACTTACCGACATTAGGCAGTCCGACGATTCCGGCTCGTAGCATAAATAGTACTTTTACAGAGTTTCTTTAATCTGCTAATTGTACTTGATCCTTATCGGACAACTCAAACATATAACCTCTACCCCAAATGGTTTTGATGAGTTTGCCTTCATGATCGCCAATTTTTTTACGTATTCTACCCACATGAATGTCTACTTTACGATCGTCTCCTGAGTAATCATCTCGATTCCAGATTGCTGAAATTAATTCTGCACGATCCCACACACGATTGGGGTGACTAGCCAGAAAATGTAATAAGTCAAACTCTAAAGCGGTTAAAGGTACTACATGATTACTTAAAATTACTTCTCGACGAGCAAAATCGATAGTTAAGTGACCGAGTATTAAGGGTCTACTGGTCGCTAAAATATTATTATTAGGTTTACACCTTTTTAATAAGGCTTCGATTTTAGCTTTTAAGATTTGTAAATTGAAGGGCTTTGTAATGTAATCATCTGCTCCTTTTGCAAAAGCGTCTAAGACATAATTAGTGTCTTTCATAGAGCTTAACATTACAACTATAGCGTTACTTTTGCTAATTTCTTGACATAAATTTAATCCTGTATCGTCAGGTAAGTTAACATCTAAAATCACTAAATCTGGTTTAAATCTAATTAATAATTGCCTAGCTGTTTTACCATCTAAAGCTGATTCAGTAATAAAATTATTGTAGTTAAAAAA
>NZ_LR214151.1 GCF_900659865.1 Hyella patelloides LEGE 07179 | reverse complement strand
ATCAATGCAGTTAGAAGCCTGTAAAAGACAATTAGCAGCACCTTTGAGTAGCCGTGTAAAGGGAAACTTTGACGCACGGTTTCGGACGAGAGGGGAGCAATGGCAACATTCTCCTCGACTCTTCTACAAGGCTCTGTCTGCTAAAACAAACGGTTGGTATGAGCGACTTGAGAGAATCGATTACAAACAAACCTCTAGTCTTCTTACTGGCTGGAAAAAGACCGAAGACTTGGACTTTCTGAATGAAGTTAGTTGTGTACCTTTGCAGCAGTGTCTTAGACATCTGCAAAAAGCGTTTGCTAATTTCTGGGGTAAACGTGCTAAATATCCAAGGTTTAAAGCCAAACGTAATGGTGGTTCGGCTGAGTTTACTAAGTCTGCGTTTAAATTTCGAGACGGTAATCTTTGGCTTGCTAAATGCTTTGAACCATTGAATATAGTTTGGTCTAGGTTTTTGCCTCAAGGCTGTACCCCATCTACTGTTACAGTTAAACTTGAGCCTTCGGGTAGATGGTTTGTTTCTCTGTTGATAGATGACCCAACTATTCAACCATTGCCACCAATCAAAAAACAAGTTGGTATTGATGTCGGTGTTTCCAGTTTGATTACGACCAGCGATGGAGAAAAGATAGCCAATCCGAAGCATTTTAATCGGCTGTATCAAAAGCTGAAGGTAGCGCAAAAGGAATTGAGTCGGAAAACCAAAGGCTCGAATAACCGATACAAAGCGCGACTTGAGGTAGCTCGTATACACAGCCTTATCAAAGATGCTCGTACTGATTTTTTGCACAAGCTGACAACTGATTTGGTCAGAGCTAATAGCGTAATTGCTATTGAAGACTTGGCTATTAGAAACATGGTCAAGAATCACAAGCTTGCTCTTCGTATTAGCGATTCCGCTTGGGGAGAAATGTTTCGTCAGCTTGAATATAAGTGTGAATGGTACGGGAGAAAACTGGTCAAGATTGACCGATTCTTTCCTAGTAGTAAAAGATGTAACCATTGCGGTTTTGTAATGGATAAGTTGCCTCTTGATGTTCGTAGTTGGGATTGCCCTAGCTGCAAAACTACAGGTATTGATCGAGATGTAAACGCCAGCCAAAATATACTTGCTGCGGGACTCGCAGTGATTGTCTGTGGAGCGGACATAAGACCTGATAGACATAGTTCTAAAGGGCAGTTGCGAAATACTCAAGGACGCGATTTTCGAGGTTGCCTCGAAAATTCAAGCCGTCCGCGTAAGAGAAAGAAACAGAAACCTAAGTCGTGAGTCTTAGGAATCCCCCACTAAAACGCTCAAGCGTTTAGTGGTGGGAGGATGTCAAAAAAGCACAATAATCTGCTCCTGTTGCTTTACAGCTTTTTTCATCAACATTCAATTCGGGTAAGTTACCAACCGATTGTAAAAGTCCTTGAATCATTCCTTTGAGAAAATAACAACTTGGTTCATCAGTGGTTTTATTGAGACAAAATAGTTTTAATTGTATTTTATGTTTATTTCAGTGGGTATCATGCTACGAATTGAATTGGCTAATTGAGTTGCGCTATCTGCGATCGCTAATTCTTGGGCTTTGGTTGCCATTGCTTGTAAAGTTTCGGGAGTTTCTAACCAGCGATCTACTTGGTTTTGTAAGATTTCTGCGGTAGTTGAAGCTTGGGGATACATTACCGCAGCACCTGCTTCCACAAATACTTTGGCATTAAAAGTTTGATGGTCTTCGGCTGCATAAGGATAAGGTATCAAAATAGCAGGAGTTCCTGTAATAGCTAATTCAGTAAGAGTTCCTGCTCCTGCGCGACTAATAGCTAGATTGGCTCTTTGCAACAATCCAGCCATATTGTCATAAAAAGGTAAATGAATATAGTGGGGATGATTTAAGCTCTCTACATCAGGATCGTTATTACCCGTCAAGTGAACCATATATGCACCCTTATCCAACCAATTGGGGGCTACTTCCCTGACTAATTGATTAACCGCTACCGCCCCCTGAGAGCCTCCAGCAACCACAATTAAAATAGCATTGTCTGGAATTGCTAGATCGAGATTTTGCGGAGTCAAAAACTGGGAACGGACAGGGGTGCTAACATATTCTGTAGTGACTTGAGGTAAATATTGGGCTGTACCTCTAAAGCCAAGAGCAATTTTGCTACACCAACGACTGAGAAAACGAGTAACTTTTCCTGGGATAAAATTAGATTCATGGAGAATTGCAGGCTTGTTTTGTAGTTTCGCAGCTAAAATCGCAGGAGCAGCAATATAACCTCCTGTAGTAAACACCCCATCGATTTGTTGTTCTCTAATCAGCTTTTGGACTTGAAAAATCGCCGAGACAAAATTGAAAGCAATTTTGATAGTTTTAATCCCCAAACGCTGTTGCAATCCTTCTACTTTAACGATGTTGAGGGGATAAGATTCTGGAACTAAAGTATTTTCTAAACGATTGGGAACACCTAACCATTGAATTTCATAGTCTGATAATTGTTCTGCTACCGCTAAAGCAGGAAACAAATGTCCCCCTGTACCGCTAGCAGCTATCAGTAAGCGAATTGGTTTTGACTCTTCATTGACCATTGAACATTAAACATTAAACATTTACAGTATTTTGATTCAAGCCTTTCTCGTTACCCAGAAAAAGCTGGAAAATGCGAACCGAAAGCGAGTTTTTACGCCTAAATCCTTCGCCAATGATATAGTACCGCTTCTCAAAGGCGTGGTTTTTTGACCAATATAATCAATTATTAATTAGCAAGACGTTGTAAAGTTCGTTGATTCTCTTCTTTTGTCCCGACAGTAATTCTTAACCCGCCTCCTGTATGACGGATTAGAGTACCTTGAGTTTTTAGTTTTGCTGTTAAATCTGCTAAAGCTTCGTTCTGATGCTCTTGATTTTTTAATCTTAAATAAAAGAAATTAGCTCTCGTTTCCCATACTTGCAACTTATCGGCAAAATCTGTAGTTAAAGCTTGCCACATTTTTGCTCTTTCTTTAATGGTCTCCTCTACCAAGGGTAATAAGAGATGACGATTTTGCAATGCTACTAAAGCTGCTGTTTGAGAAAAAGCAGGTAAGTTGTAAGGAAGACGAACTTTTTCCAATACTTGAATCAAATCCGTATTTGCTATAGCGTAACCCACCCGATGAGCAGCTAAACGAAAAGCCTTAGAGAAGGTACGTAAAATAACCCAATTAGGATGCTGTGCAATTTCCTCTGCTACAGATGTTTGACTATATTCAAAATAAGCCTCATCCACCACTACTAAGATATCTTGGGGTAAATTTCGCAACCAGTTTAATTCTTCAGGAGTTAAACAGTTACCCGTAGGAGAATTAGGATGAACTACAAAAACTACTTTAACAGGGGGTTGCTGACGATTAGAGATTGCTGCTTTGGCTTGGGTTAAATTAATTGCAAAATTATTTTCGGTTCGCCCTATGGTAGTTACCCGAATACCCAGAGTTGTCGCCAAAATTCCATACATCGAAAAAGTAGGAGTCGCTACTAAAATCGAACCCTCACCACCGACACAAGTAGCAATTAAGAGCGAGCGAATCAACTCATCTGAACCATTACCCACAGAAATACGATCGCGGGTAACATCCCAAGATACTTGAGCCGATTCTACTACATATTCTGCGATCGCTTCTTGTAACTTGTAATGACTACCATCAGGATAGCGATTAGCTTCTAAAGTGTGCTGATATAAATAAGTTAATTTCTCTTTCAGTTCTAATGGTAAATCTAAAGGACTCTCATTAGTATCCAAACGATCTACTGGATGAGTCGGGTTTCCCCCTGGATGGGGTTTATAAGCAGCTAATTGAGATAAATCAGAACGGATGAAGGAAAGGCGATCGCTCATTGTCAGTTAATCATTGGTAATCCGTCATTAATTTTATACGTTTAGCTACTGTAGAGGGCAACCTAAATTAATAAACTTGATATTACAGAGCAATTTTAGAAATTTATAGCTGTTCGTCACCAGCCTGTATGACATCTGCTGCGACATCTTGGTTATTAGCTTGAAGAATTTGCTCTACTTTCTCTTTAGGAATTACAGGAACTCCTATTGACATACTCCCGTCGCGGGACGCGAGGGATTCTTGATTCATCCCAAGATAGCTAGGTCGGTCAAAGACTGACCCCCGCTAGAGCTTGATCCACAAGCAAACACGGTCTGCCCGACCGCTTTAATATTCATTGCTGCGTTCTTATCTCTCAGATTCTGGGAGTTACAGCTAGGACAAGTCCATTCTCTAATCTCTAGAGGTAGCTTATCCAAAATATGACCGCATGGATTACAGCGTTTAGATGATGGAAACCACCGATCTATAGCTACTAATTCTCGACCATGCCAAAAACATTTATATTCTAGTTGGCGGAGAAATTCACCCCAACCACAATCTGCTATGGCTTTCGCTAAGGAGTGGTTAGCCATCATGTTCTTTACTGCTAGAGTCTCGGTATAGATAGCTTGGCTTTCGCTAACCAATTTTGAACTTAGCTTATGTAAAAAATCGAGTCTGCAATCGGCTATTTTAGCGTGAAGCTTTGCTACTTTTAGCCTTGCCTTGTATCGGTTATTTGAACCTTTCTTCTTTTTAGCTAGTCTACGCTGTAAAGTTTTTAGTCTAGCTTGATATTTTTGGTAGTGTTTGGGATTGCCAGAAGCAAAGCCATTTGAGCAAACAGCTACGTCTTTAATTCCTAAGTCAATTCCGATTTCTTCTGTTGTCGGTGTCCATTGCGAGAATTCTTCCTCAACCAAAAAAGAGACAAAGTACCTGTTACTTGGGTCTTTGG
>NZ_LR214150.1 GCF_900659865.1 Hyella patelloides LEGE 07179 | reverse complement strand
GTCTTGGGGGACATTTAGCGTTTCGCGCTGCACTCCAACCAGAAGTAAAAGCAGGAGTATGCTGCTATCCTACAGGAATTGATAACGGTAAACTGGGCAGAGAAAAAGCAGACACCATCGAAAGAGTCAGAGAAATAACAGGAGAAATCTTAACTGTATTTGGCACTCTCGATCCTCATGTTCCCAAGGAAGGTAGACACAAGATTTTACAAGCTTTAGATGATGCAGAAATTAAACATAAGTCCCTAATCTATAAAGCTAATCATACTTTTATGCGGGATGACGGTTATCGATACGATCCTTTGGCTACCGATGCAGCCTGGAGAGAAATTATTGAGTTTTTCGGTCAGATTTTTGACTGAATGTGAAAGTGCGATCTCGCAGTGCAGCCGTAGGCTGTTCGCTCTTTTTCACGATAAATTGAAACAGTTAACGATCAACTCAAGAATATTTTCAAATCGAGCATGGTTTGACATCGCAGTATTTGAAATTTTTTAGTGAATCTGATGGCTGGGTTGATTGCTTACACCTATCTATCCAACAAACCTTCTATTAATTTAGAGCCGAAAGGTTTACTAGCTCTGCCTCCTGCTGTTTACTAATTTTGTCTCACTCACGTTTCAAAAAGAGCGATCGCTCTTTTTGAGTTAATTTTTCATCAACTCTTCAATGTGTTTTATAACTTCAGCTTTTTTCTCTTCAGTTAATTTATAGTTGGTTTCACAATAAATTTTGATTTCTTCACCCCAGCATGAATGTTTAAAATTTAGGGTATAAATATCTAAGTTGCCAACTTCTAGAGGAGTTCTGCGTTCGTGAGCGATTGCAGCAGGATCGCTTACTTTTCTTTGAGGAAAATAGAGATATTGCTCTTGGTATCCTTTTACGGGGAAATCGCGATAAATTGCAAATGGTTCTATTTCGTACATTTTAGTTGTTGAATCTTTAAATTTAAGAAGCAAACATTTTTTTGACTTGTTTAATATCAGATTGAAGTATTTGGCATAGTCGATCTGTCTAGTCTAGAGTGAGCTTAGGATTATAAAGCCCAGTTTCCCAATTAGAAATAGTTTGAACAGTTACGCCGACAGCCTCGGCAATTTGCCTTTGAGTTAAACCTAACTCTTTGCGTCTTTTCATAAATTGTTCTGTCATCAATATCTAAGACAATTATACAATTAATTTATATAAGTAAGCTTGACTTTATATAAGTCAACTTTTAATGTTGATAAGTCAACATACTTTAGTTTAATTACCCCGACCTACTCAAGTGGATAATTTATAGCAGCTAATTCTTCGTTTTTTAGAAATATCTGTAACTTTAACAATGGCTCGACCCAAAAAGATAATAGCCCGGACTAAGGTAGGGAATAATCAATATCAAATTTGTCTATTTAGGCGACAGGGGAAAAATAAATGGCACATTAACAAAATACTTATTGATAATGCTCCCTTATCTTTAGATGAAGCCAAGGAGATAATGAAAGAGTTTTCAGAGCAATTAAACATTCCCTGGCAGAAAAAACCATTGCAAGATGTAACGAGAAAACGATTACACAATTCTGCAAAAAGAAAGGCGAGAAAGGAAAAATTACGCATAGCCCGTGCGCTCAAACCACCCCTTCTGACTTTTGATGGCTCATCCAAGGGAAGACCAGGGCGTTCTGCTTCGGCAGCAGTTATTGAATATCCTGCTCGAACTCGTCATACAGTTACCAAATTTATACCTTCAGCTTTTGCCAATGAAGCGGAATATACGGGACTAATTATCGGTCTAGAAAAAGCACGAGAATTGGGAATATTATCGCTTGAAATTAAAGGAGATAGTCGAACAATTATCTATCAAGTATTGGGAAAATATCAACTAAATAGTGATTCTAAATTTTTAGATTATCGCGAACGAGTGTTAAATTTATTATCTTTTTTTGATGATTATTCGTTAACTTGGATTCCCCGAAGAAAAAATCAATTAGCTGATAGGGCAGCACACAAATGTTTGAAAGAAAATTGTCCTCTCCTAAAGTCAGGGGCATATCTAAATTATTTAATCTATGGTAATTCTTATTTAGTCGATGATGATTATGATTAAATAGTTTTATTTAATCATAATCATTTAAAAATACAGAGAACTTTGATTTTAGTATTTGATGTTCTACTTTAATTATCGATTTAATTGGATTTTTTGGTTCGGATGACAAATCGCTCATTTTATCCATTTATAATTCAAGCTTTCATAGTATTAATATAGTTTCCTACTTATTAGCTTTTCTCCATTCCCATGGTGGTTGATGACCTCCAGAATGAACCCCTAACTTTTCCTCTCTGGCTAATTCTTCTGCCAGAACTAATTGCTCCTTGCTGGGACAGTTATTTGCATATTGCCCGTAAAGCCAGGCGTAACCATCTCGTAACATCTGCATATTGAGATTGACCGCCGTACTTTTAGAGTCCTGCACGTAAACCTCTGCAACGGTACGCCCGTATCTGTCCTTCTCGATAGGAACTATTAACAGTTCGCCATTGCCCATCTCGATCAGCGATCGCAGAGGCTCTCTTGCTTCAACTCCTAATGGTTGCTTGATTTCGGGGCTGTCCGTCCCACAGAATCTTATTTTGAGTTCTTGAGCATTTTTTTCAGTCCTTAAAGTGTCACCGTCATATACAGAGCCACTTACTAGATTCCATTGCTCGTATGTCTGAGATGGGGCTTTTGGTAGTTGAGAATTTTGAGGAGAAGGCGATCCCGAAGGGAGCTGCTCCGCAGGTCGCTCCTTCACACAAGAGTAACAAATTAAGCCCAGTCCGATTAGTAGAGCTAGAGTATTGAGGAGTTTTTTCATAAGCAAGCGTAATAAAGATGCAACTCTAGTTTGGCTCTTAGAGAGTGGAATTGGGGTGGACAGCAGAGAGGGCTAAGAGCGCGATCGCTTTATGATAAGGAATAGATGAATACAGAGATTACAGGTTAGTCCAAGTTCAATTAAGGAGGCTAAAAAATCTGTTTTATCTAGTATCTGTCTCGTTGAATAAACAAAATAACACTCAACTAAAAAGCTGATATTTTCTCAATTAGAAATAAGGGAGAGAGCCTACTGAATAAAATTATTCGGTGCAACTCCAAATTGAGTTAATTGCAAGAGAAAATCTCTCAGTTAGTTTAGCTTGAGTGTTATTGTTATGAAGAGAAATACTCTACTATGACAACTCAATTGATTGACGAAGATAGCGAATCTTGAGAATTAGGAGATTGGAGAAGATTGCTTGTTGTCACACCAAAGGGAAATTAAGCAATGGGACTGGTCAACGCCCAAGCATAAGTAATGAGAGCCAAAATAGCTAAACCAATGAGAGTCTCTCTTTGTCTGGTCACCATTAACTGAAAGAGATGCCAAAAATGGCTCAAAGTAGCACGGCGTTCCACAGCTAGTTGTGCCATCAAATCAGCTACTCTAGCGTCTACCTCCTCTAAGGAAATATCACCTTGCTGATAAGCAGCTTCTAGCTCATCTAGCTGTCGCCAGTATTCTTTTGTTGCTTGAAGAAGATGGGGAAACATTGATGAAAACGGAAAAATATGATGAGAATTGACGGCGGTTTTGTCGCAGTAGCAACTTACCGCCCAAAATACTGCTGTGGTGAAAACTCAATCTGGCAGCAGTAGCTACTAGTTAATTAGATCAGACCTAACTGAGATAGAATGCCTTGACCAGTTAAGAATTCAGTGGCGATGCCAATGACGAAGCCGACCATAGCTAGACGACCATTCCAGTTTTCGGCAAATTGACTAAAGCCGAATTGAGATTCTTGCTTTTCCATGAGATTAGTCCTAAGTAATTTAAAGAAGATGAATGTATTTAAATAGCCAATTAATCAGCAAAATACCAGATTAAGAGGATTTTCTGGGAGTAATTAGGCAACTTTAGTTGAGTTTCCTTCAATCGGATAACTGCTTGCTTTCCAGGCAGCCAAGCCACCTTTAACTTCAGCCACATTTTG
Organism: Hyella patelloides LEGE 07179; assembly: GCF_900659865.1. GTDB lineage: Bacteria > Cyanobacteriota > Cyanobacteriia > Cyanobacteriales > Xenococcaceae > Hyella > Hyella patelloides. The sequence continues at coordinate 875 of NZ_LR214150.1, read as the reverse complement.
ATATCCGACAGTACGGAGTTGAGCTGCTGCGGATGCAGTTTGCTCATCAGTAGAGCCATAGAGATAAAGATCGCGAGTCAGTTCGAGATTAATCAAAGTGCGGTCAACTAAGGAGTTGATTGGTAGAGAAATCGCTCCTGAGATATGGCTAGTGTTGAAAGCATCTCGGTCTCGAATATCAATGATAGTAAGAGCTGGTTCTCCCCAGTCAAGGCGTTTTTTTAAGTCAGAGACGAGGGATTGAGTCTTAAGAGGTTCTGGGATGATGCGAGAAGAATTACTCATGTTTGATCTGGATGAAATTAGGAAACGGCAATTGCTCGATATATTGTAACAATTATTTAAGATTTAGCAATTTTTGTTAATAATGAGTGACAAAGATTAATTTCTGTAGTCAGAGAGCGGGTTAGACGATTTCAGTGTTTAATGGAAGCTTTTGTACTACAAGAGGTAGAAGTCTCAGCTATCTGTAAGAACGCTCGATATCCAAAGATAAACTCGCTATAATCAGCCAGATTATCTAACCCCAAAGCCGTGAGGTAAATTTCGGCAAATAACCACACGATGATTTTGAGAACTAGCTGTGACCACTTTACTTTCATTATTGTGTCTTGAAATAAATAGCTAGCAATCACTCAACTCATTCTGGAGAGCGGGAAGTGAGTACTTCTGTAATGTTGAAATGGCGAGTTCGTCTTTCTCGAGTGACACCGACAACTCGATAATCTTCCATCCTGTCGCCAATTAGTCAGAGCGACTTTGCCCTGGGGTCTTCAAAATTGCTCAAGGCTCTGGCTACCTGGCTACCTGGGCGCGAATTGTTACTGGCTCTCCTTTAACGAATTTCCTCGTTAAGACTTGATACGGACAGAGGG
>NZ_LR214149.1 GCF_900659865.1 Hyella patelloides LEGE 07179 | reverse complement strand
TAATGGAACCACTTCGACTCCATCTCGAACTCGACAGTGAAACGTTATTGCGGCGAAGATACTTGGGGGGTAGCCCCCTGGGAAAATAGTTCAGTGCCAGGTTCTCTTCTTGATTCTGCTCTCAAACCCTCTTCTGTTTGAGAGCTTTTTGCTTTTTGTGATAGCTTATGATTATGAATTTTTAACTAAGCATCAGATGAATATATCTCAATTAGCAATTAAATATTCTCGTATAACAATTGCTTTTTGGGTTGGAATTGCTGTTACTGGGATTATTGCTTTAAATTCATTGCAGTATAATTTATTTCCTGATGTTACTTTTCCAGTAATAGTCATTCGCGCTCAGTCTCAAGTAAATACAGTTGTAGAAACAGAACAGCAATTAACTATTCCTATTGAGTTAGCTTTAAAAGATTTGCCTGGATTAGCTAATATTGAGTCGACAACTTATCGTCAACAAATATTAGTTAATCTTTCATTTGATACAGGAATAGATATTAATGAGGCAGTTGATAATGTTGATAAAAACTTAAAAAAAGTATCTTTTCTAACAGAAACTACTTGGAAAGTTATTCCTTTTAATTTGAATGAATCTACTGCTGTTAGCTACGTGCTAATAAGCGAAAGCTACTCTTTGTTAGAGTTAGCCAATATTGCCAAATCAAAAGTTATTCCTGCTTTTCAAGATATTTCAGAGGTACAAAAAGTAAATATACTCGGAAAATCTGAGCAAAATTTAGTTCATTTTAATGGTAAAAATGCTGTCGCATTGCAGATTGTTAAGACCGCAAAAGGAAATACTCTAGAAATAGTTAGGCAAGTTGCTCAGATAACAGACAAGTTGCAGCAACAATTAACAGATACTCAATTAGTATTGGCAGAAACTCAAGCAAAATATATTCAAGAAGCTACTCAAGCTACTATCGATGCGTTAGTAAGTGCGATCGCCATTTCGGTAATTACGATCTTTGCTTTTTTGAAAAACTGGCGAGCTACCTTGATTACAGCGATCGCGATACCTATTTCTTTGTTGGGTACTTTTATTGCGATGGCAATAGCAGGGTTTAATTTAGAAACTTTAACTCTGTTGGCATTAGCATTGGTTATTGGGATTATTGTTGATGATGCCATTGTGGAAGTAGAAAATATTATTCGTCATTTAGAAGAAGGACAATCCCCTAATAATGCTGCGCTACTAGCTACCCATGAAATCGGCGTTACGGTTTCGGTGTCTACTTTAACTATTGTGGCTGTATTTCTGCCTATTGCTTTGATGGGAGGTACATTAGGTCAATTTTTTCGTCCTTTTGGTTTAACCATTTCGGTTGCGGTTTTGACTTCTTTGTTAGTAGCTCGTACATTATCCCCAGTGTTAGCGGTTTATTTTCTCAAGAGAAGAAACCATTATCAACAAAATAAGAATGACTCAAGATTGATTAATCTATATCGTGGTTTATTATCTTGGTCATTATACCATCGTCAACAAGTAATTGCGATCGCAATAGCTGTTTCTCTAGGAGGAGTTGCATTGATTCCTTTGATTCCTCAAGGGTTTATTCCTAGTCTGGATCGAGGGGAATTTAATATTTTGTATCAAACATCTTTGCCTAACATCAAAATAGAAAAAACAGTAGATCGAGAAGATCGAGCAAATAGCTCTAGTTTCGGCTGGCTCAAAAAAATTGCCCAATCCCCAGAAAAGATACTTTTACGCCGTACTTTAAAAATAGGAACACAAATAGAACAAACAGTCCTAGATTTTCCTGAAGTAGAATCAGTCTATACTGTCGCAGGATTTCGTGGACAAGCCAATCAAGGGAAAATTTATGTCAAGTTAAAAGGCGATCGCTCTTTAAAAACCGATGCGGTACAAGAAAATGCCAGACAAGCTTTGGCAAAGATAGATAATGTAGATATAAGTGTAGAAGATATTCCTTTTGTGGAAACGGGAAGGGATACCCCTTTCAAAATAGCTCTTATGGGAGATAATCTAGAGCAATTGCGTCAAACGGCGATCGCAATAAAGCAACGAATTGAGCTATTACCATCCCTAGTGGATGTTACTTTTACAGGAGAAACTCAAGATATCGAAACAATAACTCGTTTCAACAGTCAGAGAGTAATTTATCTAACAGCTAATTTAACTAAAGATAGTGCTATCAGAAATGTTACGCAACAAGTATTAGAGATCGTAGAACCTTTATTATTTTCAGGTATTACAATCGATACTCAAGGAAATTCAGCAAGATCGAGCAAAATACTGAAAGAATTCGTGATTACTCTAGGTATTGCCGTTCTACTAATGTTAGCTGTTTTATATTTACCTTTCAAACGATGGTTAGAACCATTAGTGATTGGTTTATCTCTTCCTTTAGCAATTATCGGGTCAATGTTAGCTTTATTGATTACTCAAAGTGATTTTGGCATGATCTCTCTAATTGGCTTAATTTTTTTATTGGGCTTGTTGGATAAAAACGGTATTCTCTTAATGGATTATGCCAATCAACTCCGTAAAGCAGGAATACCTCGTAAACAAGCATTGATTCAAACTGGAACAATTCGTTTACGCCCTATATTAATGACTACAGCTTCGACAGTTTTAGGAATGTTACCCATTGCATTAGGATGGGGTGCAGGTGCGGAATTACGTCAGCCAATGGCAGTAGCTATTATTGGTGGTTTAATTGCATCTTCTCTATTGAGTTTAATTGTGATTCCCGTGCTTTATTCTTTGCTTGAAGATAGAACAACTAATAATTAACTACCTCATCAGAATTTCTGCATAAAATACGCTACAGTAAATCCGTCGCAATTTGAGCCTCAGAAGTTTGACATCCAGCAGAAGAATTCGAGATATCTTTGGCAATACCACTCAGCTATTACGTCTGGTGTGGCAGGCTACTCCTTTATACTTGGTTTTATCTTTGATCGTGACTGGGGTCAAAGCGTTACTTCCTGCTTTAATGTTGGTGGTGAATAAAGCAATTGTCGATCTGGTAATTGCCAATTGGGGTAATAGTGATTTGGATTGGCAACCTTTTATTGACTTGGTAGTGATGCGGTTTGCATTGAGTTTGTTGGGAGGAATTTTAAACCAGGTTAATCTTTATGTGTCGCAGATCTTTAATGACAAGTTTGTTTTATATGCCAATTATGTCTTGTTAGAAAAAGCTATCCAACTAGATTTAGCTCATTTTGAATCTGCGGAATTTTACGATACCCTCAGTCGCGCTCAAAGTAGTGGTATTAGCTATCCTCAAAAAGTCGTCAAAACTATAACTGCTTTATTTGGACAGGCTCTTACTTTAGTTAGTTTGCTTGGGTTATTAATTCAATTTAACTGGACAATTGTGCCATTGTTATTTTTTACTTCGCTACCTTCTTTTTGGACAAGTGTTATTTATTCTGGTAGAAGATATTGGATGATGCGTCGAGAAACCCAAGCAGGGCGTTTGTCGGATTATTTAAAGCAGGTTTTAACCCAACAATCTTTTGCTAAAGAAGTACGATTATTTAACTTGGGAGAACATTTATTAAGGGAATGGCGGGGGATTCGTCAGGATTTTAATAGTAAGTCTGCTGTAATTGCCGAACGCTATGCTAAAATGCGTGGTATTTCTGGAGTTTTAGTAAGTATTGGCTTTTATTTTGCTTATGGTTGGACGTTAGTGAGAACAGTGGCGGGTCAGATTTCGGTAGGAGACTTCACTATGTATACGGGGGCTTTTAGTCAATCTCAAGAGCTTTTACCAGCTATCTTGCAGAATATTGCCCAAATATATGAATCTAATCTTTATGTTTCCCAATTCTTTGAATTTTTAAGCCTTAAACCTCAAGTGATCGATGCGGTTTATGCTGAACCTTTCCCCCAACCGATACGAAAGGGTTTGGTTTTGCAAGATGTCACTTTTACCTATCCTGGTGCAAGCAAACCCACCTTATGTAACCTCAATTTACAAATTAAACCAGGAGAAAGTATTGCTTTAGTTGGTTTGAATGGTGCAGGAAAAACTACTTTACTCAAACTGATTACCAGACTTTACGATGTGGAATCAGGAATGATTACTATTGATGATATTCCGCTACAAAACATTAGCTTACCAGAGCTAAGAAATAATATTGGGGTTCTCAATCAAGATTTTGCTCGTTATCAGCTTAGTGCAAAAGATAATATCAGTTTTGGTAATCTCACTAAGAGAGACAATTTAGCTCTTATTGAAGAAGCTGCGATTAATGCGGGAGCAAATCGAGTCATAGAAACTTTAGAAGAAGGTTATCAGGCAATTCTGGGAAAAATGTTTAAAGGAGGGGTAGAGCTTTCTGGGGGACAATGGCAAAAAATTGGTATGGCAAGAGCATTTATGAGCAATGCACCTATTTTAATTTTAGATGAACCCACGGCTGCTTTGGATGCGATCGCAGAATACGAATTATTTGAAAAGTTTCGCGCTCTTACCGCAGGAAAAATGACCTTTTTTGTCAGTCATCGTTTTTCTACTGTTCAACTAGCAGATCGCATTGTTGTTTTAGAAAATAGCCGTATTGTGGAAGTAGGTTCTCATCAGGAATTAATGTCAAATAAAGGCTTATACGCTCAAATGTTCGGTTTACAAGCCTCTAGTTACAATTTATAGGTTTTTTTGATAGAAGTTGTTCTGGAGAAGAAGAGTTATTGCTAACTATTGATTATTACCAATCTTGTTCTTAATAAAAAAAATAAGAACTCAATCTCATATAACTGACATTCCGCAGATTATTTTCTCAAGAAAATAATTAAATCAATTTGCTTGAATATAACCGTTTATAGCAATCGCCAATATTTAAAAACGTCAAATAATATATTAGTTCTTATTCTGTTTCTAAAATCGCTGTATTC
>NZ_LR214148.1 GCF_900659865.1 Hyella patelloides LEGE 07179 | reverse complement strand
GCTACTACGTTGGCTTTGTGTGATGGTTTCTCGTCAATTAAAGTTAGAAAATCAAGTAAACGATTATTGGGATACGGATATTCTTGGTAGTAATGACAATTGTACCGTTTATTTTGAAGAATATATATTAGCAGAAGTTAATAGCGATCTTACTTTCGCTTTTGATAATATAGATCGTTTGTTTCCTTACGAATCAGTAATTGAAGACTTTTTTGGAATGTTGAGAAGTTGGCATGAAAAAGGCAAAATTCATACTTCTTGGGCGCAGGTTAGATTGATTTTATCTCACTCCACAGAGGTTTATATTCCCTTAGATATCAATCAATCTCCTTTTAATGCTGGAGTACCAATTTTATTAGAAGAGTTTGATACTTTACAGATAGAAAATTTAGCTACTTTATATAAGCTTAATTGGAATAAATCTCAAGTGAAAGAGTTAATGAATTTAGTTGGGGGACATCCTTATTTAGTAACATTGGCGATGTATCAAATTAAGACTAAAAACATCGTATTAGAGCAATTTGTACGGGGAGCAACTTCTGAAACGGGAATTTATAGCAGTCCTCTACGCCGTTTATTAAATATTTTAAAACAATCTTCCAAACTTAGTTCGGCATTTGCCAAAATAGTAAAATCTCAAGAGCCTATAGCAATCGATTCTTTGCAGATTTATCAGTTACATAGTCTTGGTTTAATTCAACATAAACAAAATTTAGTAGCTCCTCGCTGTAAGTTATATCGAGATTATTTCAATCGTATTTTGTCAAATAATTAGTTATTTGAAATCACTCATTAGTTATTAACTATTACTCACGATTGGGCTATTGAAAGTAACTACTCTTTATAATTTAATTTTAAAGATCGCCTGAAATAATACCTGAATTTATCCCATAGCGAAATGTAGTTTAACTATTGTATAAAAAAGAATCAAAAAAAATTGATACTGCTTACATTATTAGTTAATATTTAGATGAATAAAGAACGCGATCTATTTTCTTACCAGGTTGGAGGAAGTTTATCCCCTCAATCTCCTAGTTATGTGGAACGTCGAGCAGATCGTGAATTAGAACAAGCCTTAAAAGAAGGACAGTTTTGCTATGTTTTAAACTCGCGACAAATGGGTAAATCTAGCTTGCGAGTACGAGTAATGAAGAAGCTTCAAGCAGAAGAAACTATTTGTATTTTTATCGATTTAACTGGTATGGGAACTCAGGATTTAAATCCTGAAAAATGGTATGCGGGAATCGTACGTTTTTTAGTTAGCGGTTGTCAGCTTAAATTTAATTGGCGTAGTTGGTGGCGAGAAAAAAGAGATTTATGTAGTCCAGTACAGCGATTGAGTTTATTTATTGAAGAAGTTTTATTAATAGAAGTTTCTCAAAAAATTGTAATTTTTGTTGATGAAATAGATCGCGTTCTCAGTCAAAAATTTTCTTTAGATGACTTTTTTAGTTTAATTCATAGTTGCTATCAAAGACGTCAAACAAATTTAGCTTACAATCGACTTACTTTTACTCTATTGGGAGTAGCATCTCCCAGAGATTTGATTAGAGATAAAACTGGTTCGCCTTTCGATCTTGGTAGAGCAATTACTTTAAGCGGATTTCAATTAGAAGAAACTTCAGCCTTAATTGTGGGCTTAGCAAATAAAGTTCTCAATCCGAAACAAATAGTAGCAGATATTTTATCTTGGACGGGCGGACAACCTTTTTTGACTCAAAAGTTATGTCAATTAGTAGTAGAAGAAGATGGTGAAAAAGTAGAAATAAGCGAAATTGTCCAACGACATGTTATTAATAACTGGGAACAAAAAGACGAACCAGAACATCTAAGAACAATTCGCGATCGCCTCTGTTATCGAGATTCTTTTAAAACAATTCGTTTACTAGGTTTATATCGAGAAATTCTTCAAAAAAAAGTTATTAAAATTGATAGCAGTTCCGAACAAATAGAGTTACGTTTATCTGGTTTAGTAGTTGAAAAAAAAGGGAAGCTGGTTGTTAATAATTTAATATATGCTAAAGTTTTTAATTTAGCTTGGGTCGATCGCCATTTAGGACAATTACGACCTTATGAAAATGCATTAACCAACTGGATAACCTATAAAAATACTAATTTTTTATTAAAAGGAGAAGAATTACAAACCGCTCTAAGATGGTCATTAGGAAAAAGCCTCGCTAATATAGATTATCAATTTTTAGTTGCTAGTCAAGAATTAGCTAAAAAAGAGATAGAAAATACTTTAGCTATAGTAGAAAAAGCCAACAAACTATTAGCAAATATTAGAAGAAAAGCTAGTATAAAAGTTAGTAATCAACGCTTAGATAAAAAATGGTTATTAATAATTGTCTCCGCAGTAACGGGATTTATTTTATTATTACGTTTGAGCGGAATTCTTCAAACGTGGGAATGGAATTCATTAGACCGCTTTTTTGATTGGCGACTTTCAACTACTCAAGAATCGCGAGTATTAGTCGTTACTATTGACGAAGAAGATATTACTAATATCGGACAATGGCCTATCCCAGATTCAGCTTTAGCAACAGCGATTGAAAACTTAAAAGCTCGACAACCCAATACTATTGCCTTAGATATTTATCGAGATTTAGCCGTACCACCAGGACATCAAAAACTACTAGAAGTATTTAATTCTACACCTAATTTATATGTAGTAGAAAAAATTATTGGTAATACAATCGCACCGCCGAAGAATCTAGATCGAGATCGGGTTGGATTTTCCGACCAAGTATTAGATACAGATCGAAAAATTCGTCGTGCATTACTATCTACAGTCGATGAAGATCGGCAAACGCGCTTTAGTTTGGGAACTATACTAGCCTTACATTATTTACGATCAAGAAATATCCAACTAAAACCAATAGGGAATAATCGCTATCGTTTGGGAAAAGCTGTTTTCAAGCGATTTGATGGTCATAACGGAGGCTATGTAGATGCTGATGCGGGGGGCTATCAAATATTATTAAATTTTTGGGGAACAGATGCTAATTTCAAACAATATTCTTTAACTGATGTCATAAACAATAATATTAAAACTCAAGATATTCAAAATAAATTAATTTTAATTGGCTCTACTGCCGCAAGTATTAAAGACTTTTTTTATACACCTTATAGTAAAGGCTGGTTTGGTTATTCGCCAAAAATGCCAGGAGTTTTTATTCATGCTAATGTTACCAGCCAAATAATTAGTGCTGCGTTGGATAATCGTCCTTTACTTAATACTTACAACCAATTTATTGAATCTCTCTGGATACTATTGTGGGGAGTTATTGGAGGAATTATCTTTTGGTATTTGCAAAAATTATTCGCGATCGCTTTAACCGTTATTTTTGTTAGTACTTTTTTAATTTTTATCTGTTATCGAGCTTTTTTATCTGGTTTATGGCTGCCTTTAGTACCCTCATTAATGGTTTTAGTTTTGACAATAATTATTTCAATTATAGTTAGAATTAGGCAAACAGAGCAGCAAAAATTCAATTATATTTTAAAACTTTTGTTAAAACAATATCTCGATTATCCCTTAGTTAGTAGAATAGCTTTGGAATATCTCAAGCGATCGGAAAGTCAAGAAAATTTATCTATAATTGAAAAAGAAATTCGACAACTCGATCGATAGACGGTCGTGTTGTAAATCTGTGTAATGGTTCTGTTGTCAAAAATTGAGGTAGTCTTGTAGTATGCTTTAGATGCCAATAATAATTAGAACTGATGAACTTCTTCGCAACTATTTAAATGGAAACATTTTGATTTTGTTGCAAAAAACTTCAATTGAGTGTTTATTGACTTTATCTCAATTTGATTTCGTTTGTACTTCAATTTTAATTATCCTGAGTATTTATACTACTCACAAAATCCGTTAGAACCAGCTCTTTTTCAATGACTAGCAACTTGGGTTAAAATAAATAACCACTAGCCTCAATTGAATCAAAGTAAAACAATGAAGCTTTCAACAGAGAAGAAGAAGTCTTGTTTAAAATTTAATAAAAACTGGAAGTTGCTATTTTTTAGCACTGTCTTAAGTTATTTACTTCTTTCAATAGTGATCGCTAATTGTTTTGCAAAAGACAAAACTACCGAGCTTGACACGACTGTTTTATTTCAACCGCCTCCAGAGTCAGAACAGCCAGAAAATACTGATAGTGCAGCATCTCGTATAGAGAAGCCGTATTTTCAAGATTGTATTGCTACACAAGACCAAGAACTTAGTGTAACCGACCAAACTATGACCCCCATAGTACCCAATGAAAACTATGGGTTAACCCTAAAAGAAAGACCAACTTTTTGGGTTTATTTACCTCAAACCTCAGCACGACAAGTGATTTTAAGTATTAAAGAAGAAGGAGCTACTCCTCATTGGCAACAATCAATTGAGGTGACAAAAGAAGAGGGGATTGTTGGGATCAAATTAGCAGATGATGCTCCCATTCTGGAAGCTGGAAAAAACTATCAATGGGCGGTTATTTTAGTCTGCGAAAATCGACCAAATCCCAACGATCCTGTAGTGACTTCTTGGATTAAACGGATCGATAAGTCTCAAATTAAAGAGGGTGATTTATCAACTACAGCGACTGAATTAGAAAAAGCTGCTAGTTATGCAAGGCAAGGTATTTGGTATGATGCTTTGGATATTTTAATCGCAGTCAAAGAATCATCTATTAATAATTGGCAAGATATTTGGCTTAGATATTTGCAATCTGGAGGTTTGACTGAAATTGCCAATGAGCCAATAATAATTGAGTAATCGATAATAAGCAAAGGGTAGTGTAATAAAAAAGTGTATTAGGTAAAATAAATGGGAGCATCCCATTTTGGTAAAAAGAAAAATAAGAAAGATTCTTAATTCGCGAGTAATACTCGCGAATTAAATAATAAGTGTTGTTTGAAAGCACATCAACTGACTACCATAGAAAGGTAGATT
>NZ_LR214147.1 GCF_900659865.1 Hyella patelloides LEGE 07179 | reverse complement strand
TTTCTCCAGTACCGACGAATTTAATAGGTTGTCCTGAAACTTGGCGCACGGAGAGAGCAGCACCACCACGGCTATCCCCATCTAATTTGGTGAGAATTGCTCCTGTAATACCGATTTCTTCCTGGAAAGTATAAGTCAGGTTAGCAGCTTCTTGACCAGTCATGGCATCCACTACTAACAGAGTGTCATCGGGTTTAATCGTGTCTTTGATGCGAGCCAATTCTCCCATCATTTCGGGATCGATTTGCAGTCGCCCCGCCGTATCGACAATTACGGTATCAACACCTAACTCTTTAGCTTTCTCTATCCCCTGACGGGCAATTTCTACGGGGTCAGCATCAGTTCCCATTTCAAACACGGGAACATCTATTTGATTACCTAGAGTAAGTAGCTGGTCAATCGCAGCAGGACGATAAACGTCTGTCCCTACCATCAAACAGGTGCGCTCTTGTTTCCGCAGATAGAGGGCTAATTTGGCAGTAGCGGTAGTTTTACCCGTACCCTGTAAACCTGCCATTAAAATAACTGTAGGAGCTTGCTCTGCTTGTGCAAGGGGTACATTGCTTTCCCCCATCACAGTAACTAATTCATCGTAAACAATTTTGATGAACTGTTGTCCTGGGTTAACTCCTGATAAAACATCTGAGCCTAAAGCTTTTTTCTCAACTTCACCAATAAAGCTTTTAACTACTTGCAGGTTAACATCGGCACTTATTAAAGCTCGACGAACTTCTTTTAAGGAATCTTGAATATTGGATTGATTAATTTTATCCTGACCGCGCAGCTTTTTCCACGCATCATCTAACTTGTCAGCGAGAGCTTCAAACATAAAGCAATATTTACGAAAATAAATTTAATGATTAATTCTTAATCGTAACGCAAAGAGAGTCTCTAAGATGAGAGAGCAGTAATAGGGAAGATGCCATGGCAAGTCAAGGTTTAATTTTAGCAGTCGCTTTAGGTTTGGTTCATGGATTTGCTAATAAATTGCCCATTTTCTCAATTATTCCTCGTTTTCGCTGGACATCTTTTGCTGGTGGGGTATCTCTTAGCTATGTGTTTTTAGAAATATTTCCCGAACTTAGTCATGCGCAAGAAGAACTGCAACACTCGGAGATTTTCCTGATACAGTATTTAGAAAATCATGTTTATATCTTGGCACTTCTGGGACTATTATTGTTTTATGGCTTGGATGTATTAGCTTTAAGGGCTAAATCTCACCAACAAGCAACCTCTGAAACAGAACAGCATAACTCAGCTATTTTTTGGATTCATCTTAGTGGCTTTGCTATTTTCAATGTTATTTTGGGTTATCTATTACAGAACTTGAGCGAACATAGTTTAATAGCTTGTATTCTTTTTTTTATTTCTGTTGCTCTACACTTTTTTATTATTGATGAAAACTTACGAGAACATCAACAATCTCTCTACGATAAGTTAGGTCGTTGGCTATTAGTTAGTGCGATTATTTTTGGTGCAGTTATAGGTCAAATAGCTCATGTAAACGAAGCAGCGATCTCAATTATTTGGTCATTTCTTGCAGGTAGCATTATTCTTAATGTTCTCAAACGAGAATTACCTGATGAAAAAGAAAATTGTTTCGGTTCTTTTATCAGTGGTGCATTTCTTTTTGCCGTACTAGTACTGTCTATGTAATATCAGTGTTAATTATACTAATTAAGCCAAATTGCTGAAAATAAATTAATGGTGATTGAGATCACAAGTTTTCCCGAAACTAACCTAGTAAGATGCTCTTATAAATCATAAATACTGCTGACCAATTTAATATATAAGGTTGGTATATAATAAGTAACTATCAATTTTAAAATATTAACTGTTTAGACCTTCTATCAATTAAATTTGTTAGGAGGTTTAATTTTATTCTATTTGTTGTACTGACTAAATTATTTATGATACTAAATTAAAAAATATTTACAGCACATATAACAATTCTCGGTTTTTTGAAGTACACCTTGATAGAGTCAGGGAATGGGAAATAGGGAATAGGGCTTTCGAGGTTTTTCGCACTTGTTGAAATTCGTACCTTATGAGTTTAAGAAACGCTCCAAATAGAATTTAAGGGTAACATAGGCGTGTAATTGCGATCGCAATTACGCTCATTGATATAGTTTTCAAGTCTTTGAAACCATGAAGCTTTTGATAACTACAATTATACTTCTTAAAATAGCGATCGCTTCAAAAAAAAGGGATTTTCTCAAGAAAAGAGCTCCCATTAATATTTTAAAAGCGATCGCTGATACTAGCTAGCTAGTTATCGATAACCTGCGTATTATCAAATCGATATAATTTGAAGAAAACTCGGTCAACTAATAACTTCTGCTGGCGTTACTGAAATCTCATTATCAGATTTATTATCAGATTCTTGGTTTTCATTCACTAAGTTCTCTTTTTCAGCAATAGATTCAGAGCTAAACTTTTCTTGACGTAGTAATTCTAATTCAGTTTGGCGAGATTCGATATCTTTCTTCAATTGCTGAATCTGATTTTCTCGCTCTTTGATTTGACGTGCTTGACCCTGAAACTGAAAGTGATTGCGCACCTTGATCCAGGTCAGATATAGCCCTGTTAAAGTAGCTCCAATTCCCATAGAAACAATTAAAACAAGTGCTAAATGGGCTTGAACTTCCAACTGAGGAAGAATTTTGAGGGCTACATCTTGAGTATTTTCCAGACTAAAAAGCGCAAGAGCTAAACAAGTGACAAAAAGTATTAAAAAATCAACAATAATCATAATTTTGGGCAAATTTTTCACTAAGCTGGACAATTTCTGTTCGTACGTGGTTGAATACACTAAAGTAACGATACAAACAAAAATTTTGTCATTATCTTAGAACAAAAAAGTGACAAATTCGGTTTAATATAAAAGCACTAAAATAACAATTAAAATAGACCTGTCCCATGATAATAGCGATCTCGCCGTTGGCGAGGCGCGTTGCGATCGCAGTTTGGCAGTTATTTAGGTAATCCCCAAGTGAGTCAAAGTAATTTAAAAAGCTAAAGCCAGACCATCTGCTCTAGGTTCAGAAGCAGCAATTAAAACATTATCTTGACGCAGAATTATTTGACCTTTGCCAAACATACGGGGATGGGCGAGACGAATATTATGTCCTCTATCGACTAAATCTAAAACGATATCTTGGGGAACATGGGTTTCCAATAGCACTAAATCTTTTTCTAGATAACGCCAACGGGGTGCATCTAAAGCGGATTGAGGATTCATGCCGTAATTAACCATATTTACTACTACCTGTAAATGTCCTTGGGGTTGCATCGGCGCACCCATCACACCAAAAGGGCCCAAAGCTCGATCGCCTTCAGTGAGAAAACCAGGGATAATGGTGTGGAATGGACGTTTATGGGGCGCTACTTCGTTGGGGTGTCCTGGCTCTAAAGTAAAACCCAGTCCTCGATTGTGTAGAGCAATACCCGTTTCTGGCACCAATAGCCCACTACCAAAACCTTGATAATTAGACTGAATTAGAGATACCATCAAATTTTCATCTGCTGCTGCTAAATACACTGTTCCCCCTGTAGGTAAGCCTGGTGTCGCCAGAGAAATAGCTCGCTCTCCAATTAGTTCACGGCGTTGAGCAGCATAATTTTTGGCTAATAGTTGTTCTGAAGATACTGACATCGATCTCGGATCGGCGACATATTGATGTAAATCAGCAAAGGCTAATTTGATCGCTTCAATTTGACGATGAAAACTCGCTCCTGAATCGCGGGGATATTGTTGCAGATCGAATCCTTCGAGAATATTTAAACCCATTAGTGCTGCAATTCCTTGGGTATTAGGAGGTATTTCCCAAACCTTGAGATTGCCATACTGAGTCGAAATTGGCTCTACCCAGTCCGCTTGATGGTTAGCTAAATCTTCGGTAGTTACCAAACCACCTGTATCCTCTGCATATTTGGCGATCGCTTGAGCTAATTTTCCTTGATAAAAACTTTCTCCTCCAGTGGCAGCTATTTCTTTTAAAGTAGCAGCGTGAAATTTACTACCCCAAATTTCTCCAACTTTAGGGGCGCGATTCTGGGGAAAAAAGACTTGTTTGAATGACTGATATTTTGGTGCGGTGAGGGGCAAAAAAGTCGCTGCTGCTTGTTGCCAAGCTTGTGCTGTTATGGGAGATACGGGATAACCTTCACTGGCATAACGTATTGCTGGGGAAAATAATTGCTCGAAGGGTAATTTTCCCCATTTCTCCCAGAGACTACGCCATCCAGATACTGCTCCAGGTACGGTAACGCTTAACCAACCCAAGAGAGGAATTCGTTCTAAATCCTTAAAGCGATCGCTGGTTAAAGCTTGAGGACTTCTTCCAGAGGCATTCAAACCATGTAGCTTACCATCATCCCAAACCAAGGCAAAAGCATCACCACCAATACCGTTAGAAGTAGGCTCTACTACGGTTAGTGCAATAGCCGTTGCGATCGCTGCATCCACCGCATTACCCCCTGCCCAAAACATCTCCATTCCTGCCAGAGTAGCCAAAGACTGACTGGTTGCCACCGCGCATTTCCGACCTAAAACGACGCAGCGCGATGAATTATAAGGATATTGCAGCAGATTATTCATAAATACTCGCTCGACAATTGCTTTTTCCAATCCTACTGTATTCGTGGCACTTAAATTGGGAATTGCATCTCAAGATATCCCTCTTCTGTCACTTTCCGAATTAAAAGATTACGAAATAAGGTGATTTATCCAGAAAGAAGCAGTGTGGGAAATTGATTAATGCTATCAATTAAGTTATGTAATCCTAGTAATAAAGAAGAATTAGAAAATATCTCTAGCCAGGGAAAATTAACCATAAAAGAAGGCTTGGTTGAATCAGAAGACGGACATTATTTAAGACATACTTCCATCCTATTTGATGATTCCATTGTGGATGAGAAGTCCAATCAATATTGGGTTGAGGTGCTTCAG
>NZ_LR214146.1 GCF_900659865.1 Hyella patelloides LEGE 07179 | reverse complement strand
CTCCAAGCTACGAACAGAAACATTGAGCAAGGAAGCCCGTCGCCCTAAAGGATACACCTTCGGATAAGGTTTCCTCGACATGGGCAAGTCTTGCTTTTGTACGTCATACATCAAATTACCAACGCCGGCTTTGTTTAATGTTTTGATTGATTTATTCTTTTCCCTTTTCCTTACCTCAACCCCAAAATTGATTTTGTGTGATTACTTAGATACCAGAAAGTCCAAATGTTCTCCTGGGTGCGATCTCAATTCTTGTTGTGTCCCCTGAAGTGTAGTTTTTCCTTTTTCGAGATAGATAATCCAGTCAGCTAAATTGACTACTGGGGGACGATGGCTAATGAGGATGGTGGTTTTGCCTTGACGATGCCATAGTAGTTTATCGAGAACTTCTGCTTCGCTTATGGGGTCTAATCCTGCGGTGGATTCATCTAAGATTAGAATAGGTGGATCGTTAACTAGGCTACGGGAGAGAGCTAGTCTTTGTCGTTGTCCTCCTGAGAGGTTTGAACCAAATTCGCCTAAGATGGTTTGGTATTTTTCAGGAAGTTTACGAATAAAATCATCTGCACCGGTAATTTTACAAGCTTGCACGATCTGTTCAAAACTGAGATGAGGATTACCCATGCGGAAGTTGGCTAAAATCGAGCGACTCCAAAAATGGGCATCTTGAGGTACTAATAGTACCTGTTGACGTATACAGTCTAGGGGTAAATCTTGAGCATTATAATCACCAAAGCGAATATTACCCGACTCAATAGGATATAAACCTGCGACAATTTTCATTACTGTGCTTTTACCACAGCCAGACTTACCAATCATAGCGATCGCTTTTCCTCCTGGAATGGTTAAAGAAAAGCCCTTTAATAGTTCGATTCGACCAGGATAATAAAAGTTGAGTTGTTCGCAAGTAATATCAACATTATGAGCAATTTTCGCCCAGGGTTTTTGAATATCGTTATTGGTTTCGGGGGTAGCAGTTATAATTTCTTGCAAACGGGTATTAGCTGTACGGGCGCGAATAAAATCAGCCACAACATCAACCATTTCATCAATTAACCCTGTTATATTGCGATTTAGGCTAATAAATGCCAAAAATTGACCGATACTTAATTCTCTTTGAATTACCAGCCAACCTCCTAATCCTAGTAAAATTGTATTGCCAAAATCAGCGACTAATTCGCTAAAGGTACTATTAATAATTCCGATCTGAGTAGTTTTAAACATCAGATTTGCCAAACGACCAAACCGACTTTGAATTTCATCCCAAAATTGAGGTGCAGCACCAGTAGTTTTTAGGGTTAATGCGCCTTTAAAAGCTTCTACTAAGACCCCTTGAGTTTCTGTTTCCAAGACCATCGCCCGACGGGTTTGCTGTTGTAAAAAGGGCTGAAGAGCAATAGTAGAGAGGGTCATTACTACTGCTACTATTAACGCCACAATACTAAGTTGCCAACTGTAAAATAGCATTAGGATTAAGGAAACGATCGCCACTAAAATTGAACTGGGTAAGTTAATTACTACCTCGGAAATGAGACGATTAATTTCTTCAATATCCCGCAGTCGGCTAACTACTTCTCCACTACGGCGGGTTTCGTAATAATTTAAAGGTAAGCGTAAAATCTGTCTGCCAAATTCTAAAATCAAATCTAACTCTACTCTACGGGCAAAGTTAGCAATTAAATTATCTGCCACTAAGGATAAACCACCCCGCAGGAGATACATAATAAATACCGCCATTAAGATTCCCCGCAACAGTCCGATATTGCCTTGAATTAAGACATCATCAGTTAAGATTTGCAGAAAAAAGGGCGAAACTAAGGATAATAAACCAATTAAGCACACACAAACCAAAGCTTCTAGTAAAAGATTGCGATAGGGCAATAATCGCCTTAAAAATTGACCAATTCCCTTAATTTCATCATCCGCTAAAGTATCAAAACGGCTGCGATCTGGTTGTAACAATAAAATTACCCAGTCATTCCAGTATTCTGTTAACTCCTTTAGCTTAAGATAGCGAATTCCTACCGCAGGATCGGCGACAATAAACTGATTATCCTTTTTCCCGTATAAAACCGTCCAGTGTTTACCCCGCCAGTGAATAATTGCAGGTAGCGGTATTTCCGATAAGCGATCGAGAATTTCAGGAGATGCAGCAGCAGATCGCCCATGAAAACCCAACATTTCTGCCCCCCGTCGCAACCCTAGTAAACTAGTACCTAGTTGACCTGTCCCAATTGCTTCACGGGTACGATTTAAAGTAAAGGTACGTCCGTAATATTTGGCAACGGATACTAAACAAGCTGCACCACAATCTTCTTGACTATGCTGTAAAACTAGGGGGTATTTTTTCATAAATTAGGGAAGTGTCAGTAGCAGGTAGTGAGTAAAATATGAATTATGAGGAATTTTTTAAATAGGAAGTTTTTTAAGTAGCAATTAACAATCAACAATCAACCATCAATAATTAACCATTAACCATTAACCATCAACAGACAACACTGAATAGATGTCATCACCGCCATTTAGATAGGGATGTTCTAAATCAATGCCATGCTGAATCAAGGATTGTTGAATTAAATTTATTTTTTCTTTAAGCGCACGCGCACGCGCCAGCTTCGCTGTCCGCACCGCGCCTCGCCTTTGGCGAGATCGCTCTTTTTGCCTATCTATCAATAAAGCTTCTGCAATAATCTGACAACGATGTAAGCCAAATTCTTGAGATTCGTTAATTGGCTCTTCTGCTAATCCTATCCCCGCAGCAAGTCTTTTGGTAAATAAAGGGATTTGGGATTGAAAATGAGATCGCGTTTGCTGGTAAATTTCAGTTAGTATTGCTTGAATTTTGGGATAGTGTTTACGTTCTATTCTCAGGTAAGTAGCATCAAAGCGATAATAATCTTCGGGATTGATTAAGACACTAAATTCAAAGGCTATTTTTTGAATGTTAAACTGTTGGGTTAGGTTTTTCGTAAGAGCGATCGCTCCTTGGGGGTCTACATTAAAGTAGATACTAATGATGGGCGCATCTTCGTTTATTATTCCTGCATCTCCTACCGCTACATAAAATTCTGCTTCTATACGGTTGTGGGGTAAACGAATTGCTACGGTATCTCCTTTGCGGTGAGACTTGGAAGAGGAGAATAAGTGACGTTTGAGATCGATATGCAAAGTTAAGCCGTTTTTTTGGGCTAGGATAAATCCTTGATGGGGATTAGATAAAACATTCCAGTCTGGATCGTCATAACCAACACCACTATTACTACTACTTAACTGTTGATAAAAGTCTATGTTGACACCGCGATGGATGTTATTCTCTAATTCGATAGGGGAATCTGATTCTGATATTTGTTCGTTACTGAAGTAAATTTCATGCAGAAAGTCCCGTAACTGATATTGTAAATAGGTTTCCTGTTGTGACTGGGATAGGTGCGTAAAATAATCTTGTAACTTATCGGGTAAAGCTAAAATTTTGCGATCGCCATAACTCAGAGAATAATCTGGATCAATTTTAATTTTGCTAGCAATATCCTCAATAACTAGATTATAGCGATCGCTTGTAAGTAGTTTATATAATTCTTCTCGATCTTTAAGCCCAGAAAATGTTTCTGTAATTTCTTCTAGTGGTTGTAAATTTTCTGGCAGATCATCGTAATTGAAGGTTGCAGTATTACTCGTTCCTTCCTTATTTAACAGTTCTTCTGTAGTTAAACCAAACACTGTAGGAATAGACTTTTCTGGATGACACAATAATGTCTTAGCCACCTGAAGCATACAGATGGAGATATTACCGAAAGGTTCGTAATAGTGTAATTTTGCCAGAATACTATCGATTAACCCCAAACCTGCAAACTGCATTACTCGAACCAGAAAATCAGGAAATTCGGTTAAAACTTCAGGAAAACACTGACAGTAGCTTTGGAATAGTACCACTAAAGAAGGCTGAATTTGTTCTAAAGGAGTACCTGCTAAGCTAAGTGCCTGTTCTATACTGATGTAACGATTGACAGTGATACTATTGAGCCATAACTTTAAATAACTAGCTACAATCGAACCTAAATCTAAAGCAGGATCGCCCCAACTCCACTTTTCCCAATCAATTAAACGAATGAGAGATGATTGCTTATTTTGTTGAGAATCCAACTCTTGCCAATCAAGATGCAGCAATATATTATTAAACTTCAAATCATCATGAACTAAACAGCAGGGTTCATAAAGCTCTTGAAGACTTGCGATCGCTTGATGTAAATTAGGATCGCGCTGATAGAGTTCATAAAATTTTATGCCATCACTACTAATCAAACCAAATATTTCGGGATAAATTCGCTCTAAATCTTTACTAAAATCGGGAATTCCTTCTGTCTCTCTTTCTGGCTCTAAAAAACTCTCATAATCTTGGTTATCAAAAGTAAGACAATGAAACTTGGCTAAAGTTTCTCCCAAAAATGCTGCAATTTTAGTCGGAAAAATATTGTGTTGAGTATAAAATTCCTCTAAATCGCAGTATTCACTTAAATAATTAAATACCAAAATGGCATTCTTGCGATCAAAATAAGTCGCAGGAGAACATAAAGAACTAAGTTCTTTTAAATCTGAGAAATATCTAATTAACTGATAAAATTGCCACTCATGGCTAAAATCCCCTTTAGTTTCTCCATTGCGATCGTGAGGTTCTTGCTTAACTAAAACCAGTCTTTTTTCTGATAGAGATACTAATAAATTAAAATTTTTACAAATCTTTGATTCAATATTGGTTGTATTTATTTGCTCGTTAATATCTACAATTTTATTTTTCTTAAGAAAATCAACAATATTTTTATTAGAAAGTAATAAATTCATACCCAGAAACAACCATTTTAAATATAACTGAAACTCATAAAACAATAGAAAGAATAACTTTTAAACACACAAAATAAATAAGGTGCATTACAAATTTTATCGTTAAAATATCAAGTTATGATGACAATAATAACTAACGATAAAATGTCTAATATTTTTTTAATTTTTAGCTGAAAAATAAAATTGCTACTACAGATTGAGTACTCATAAAACGTTATTTTCTATAGCAGCAATCACAAATTATTTAGTAGTCGAACAAGTGATTTACTTTTATATTCAGCTCAAACAAATCAACTAAAAA
>NZ_LR214145.1 GCF_900659865.1 Hyella patelloides LEGE 07179 | reverse complement strand
GGAATTACTATTCAATCGTCTGAGTTACATTTTTATCAACAATTTTGGCATCCTTCGGAAAATTTACCAAAGTGGGACATTACTATTGCTCCTCTGTGAATGGTAGTTTATTTTTGCGCAAGTCCCCAACTTGTACTCCTGCAACTCCCAAACCCAAAGCTAGGGCAGCATAGGGGGTGAGCATCATACCAGTAAAGATCGCCACAAATCTACTTATACCAAATACTGAGAGCCAATTAATTAAGACACTTTTCCAATTGAAACCCGCACCAGCTAGAGCAACGCCAGCAACGTTACCACTGGCTAAGGCTAAACAACCTATTGTCCAGTTTTTCCACTGGTATTTAGCTTTTTTTTGTTCTCGATCTAGATAAATTATTTTACGTCCGATCAGTTTGGTATTAATTGATTCGGTGATTTCGTGATAGGTTTGATTATATTTTTCAGTGATAGTTAATACTTCTGTAAAAGCTTGTTCTAAGTCTTTTTCTGCTTCTTTTTCCCAAGCTGCTAATTCATTAGTAACATAGGTATCAAAACCCTTTTTAAAAGCTGCATAAAATTCATCTCTTTTACTAGGAATCAAGAAATCAAAAGTCTCTAATTCTGGTTCATAACGAAAGAAATCGACTTCAAAACTATTTTCCATTCTTAATACGTAATCTTCAAAAGAATTGGCAATAGCTTTTGCTTTCAAATCGCGCTGTGCTTCTATTTCTTGAATTAAGCGATCGCGTATTTTTTCTAATTGAGTAAATTCTGGTTTAATCTCAGCTATTTTTGCTTGTAATTCAGCTTCAGTTTGTGCTGATAAAGGAATCTGTCTTTCTACTATTTCATGAACACGATTGTAAGTTTGTTCTGCTAATATTTTAACGAGATTTAATTCAGCTATTGCGCTTTCTTCAGCAAGAAAATTATTTAAAGTAGTAGTGAATTTTGTGTAACCCGTTGCAGCTAAATTATCAGTATTATTTTTTAAACGAGAACGTAAAGCATTTAAAGCAGAAATTTCAAATACTCTGTCTTGGTAACTTGTTCCTAATGGTAAATATTCTGTTAGTTTTGCTTGGAAGTATTCACGGGATTTGGCTTCTATGGCTGCTAATTCTTCTTGGTCATCAGGATCGATTAATTCATTAGCAATTTCATCCCAACCATTAATTAAAAAGAAAACATTTAATCCCCGATCTTTAATATAGTTATCTAAGTAACGTTTTTCTTCTAAAGTAAAAGGCTGTACTGCTCGCAAGACAAATAAAATTGCCTGACAGTTGTAAACATAACCCAAAGATAGTTGATTTCTGGCTTCTGTATCATTTAAACCAGGACTATCAATAATTTCAATACCTGATTCTAATAAAGCTAAAGGATATTCTACTACAGCATATTGAACATTCGGAAAAGCTAAACTATCAGAACTATCTAACTTTTTAGCCTCATCAACACTAACTGTATAGTCTTGTCTAAAAGTATCAAAATCAATTTCTTCTGGTGGAGTATCATCTTTAAAATAAATAGTAATTTTTTTCTCTGCACCATAACGTAATACTGTTATAAGTCCAGTACAAGCATTAACATCTCTGGGTAATAAATCCTCTCCAATCAAGGCATTAATAACCGTACTTTTTCCGCGTTTAACATCACCTAAAACAAAAATACGAAACACACCATCTCGCAAATTATGGCTTTTTTGCTTAATATCTGCGATCGCGTATTCTAATCCTTCTAAATCAGCCGTTTCTAAATTATCAGCTATAATATCAAGGTCATTAGCAATTTCTTGACGAATTTGAGTAACTTGTTCTAAATTATCCGAAAAACTTTGATTATCAGCTTTATTAGTCATATTTTACTCATGAAATCTACTTGTAGTATTTTATAGATAGCACTCTTATTTTAGTAATTCGGTGATTCAAGTCTTGATGATTTAAAATTAATCTGAACTTTAAATGTGATTAATCCGATCTTTATATCAGTTATCACGCATTAATAAGATATTTAGTTTGAAGTTAAAAGTCATTAAAAACAATGCTTTAAGAAATTTATTATAATAGCTAGTTTCGAGAAACGGTATTATTTAAAATTCAGTATTATTAGTTTTTTGAGTTATCAAGAGTAGGGTGGGCAATGCCCACCCTACCTTTGGATTAAATTTATGTGTAGCTTTCTATTTATCAAATTGGTATAAGACAACAAGGATATAAATTCAGCGTAATGGAGATAACATTCCGTACAGCAAGTAAAGATGATTTGGATGTATTAGATCGAACTCATACTCAAAATATGCGAGAGTATGTAGAACAAAACTATCCTTGGGATAATGATTTATTTAAAAAGAAGTTTATTTATAATGATTATATACAGCGAATTTCATTTCAATTTGAGACGGTACAATTCGTCCACAGATAAACACAGATAAGTTAATTCTCTTCGTTATAAAACCAATGGATAATATGATGTACTAGATAGTTGTGCAAGACGCTGTAGTTATTCAAGAACAACAATCAATTATTGGTTTTCTAAAAATAGTACCAAAAACTAAGAATCTTTATTTAGGAGAAATTCAGATTAAAAATCTTTATCAAAATCAAGGTATTGGGACAAAAATATTACAGTCTGTTATCGAACAAAACCAATTTAAATATCAATCTATTTGGTTACAAGTACTCAAAGGCAATCCTGCTATTAGACTATATCAAAGCTTGGGTTTTAAGATTTTTGCAGAAACAAAAACTCATTATAAGATGCAACTTATCTAGAATAATAACAATCAATTATAACTGATTAGTAATTTGCTCTATGAGCTTGTTTTCATCAAAAGAAATATCGACATTTATCGCATTATGGGGTTCTTCTAAAGCATCAAATTGGCTACACAATAAATCTTCTGGCATAAAATGATTAGAACGCTTTTCAAGACGATCGCGAATAGTAGCATAATCACCACGAAGATAAATCCAGGTAATTTTTTGAGGGTAGTTTCTACCAATTATCTGGCGATATTGCTCTTTTAGCGCAGAACAAGCCATAACTCCCGATTTTCCTTCTTTTATGGCATTAGAGACTATATCGTTTAATTTTAATAGCCAGGGTAAGCGATCGTTATCATTAAGGGGTATTCCCCGACTCATTTTCTCAATATTATTAGAGGGATGAAAATCATCAGCATCATAAAATTGACAGTTCAAGCGATCGCTTAATAACTTGCCGATAGTTGTTTTTCCCGAACCAGATACACCCATAATTAGGTAGAACATCGCAATCAGAAAAATGAGAGTTAAATAATAAATAACTAGACTAAAGAGAATTAACAAATCGATCTAATCTTTCTATCCCCTTTTTAATAGTATCCATATCTGTAGCATAGGAAAGACGAATACAACTATCTGCACCGAAAGCAATACCAGGAATTGCTGCTACCTGCAATGATTCTAGTAAACTATTACAGAAATCAAGAGAGGTTTTACCAGTTTTACTAATATCAATAAAAACATAAAATGCCCCATAAGGCTTAGGACAAGATAGCAGAGAAATACTATTAACCGCTTGATAGATATATTCTCTTCTTTCAGCAAAAGCAGAAAGCATTTGCTTGACACAGTCTTGAGATTCAGTTAAGGCAGCGATCGCTCCATATTGAGCAAAAGTACAGACATTAGACGTACTATGACCTTGAACTTTAACCATCCCTTTAATAATCTCATCTGGTGCAGCAGTATAACCAACACGCCAACCAGTCATTGAATAACTTTTCGCAAAACCATTACAAATAATAGCGCGCTGGAAAATTTCAGGATTAACTGCGCCAATACTTAAATGTTGAGCATCGTCGTAAAGCAGATTTTCATAGATTTCATCAGAAACCACCAAAATATCATTCTGCACAACCACATCCGCTAAAGCACGAATTTCATCGGGAGTATAAACTGTTCCTGTGGGATTGGAAGGGGAATTGAGAATAAATAACTTAGTGCGAGGAGTAATCGCTGCTTGAAGTTGTTGAGGAGTAATTTTATATTGATTCGCTTCTATAGTCTCCACAATCACAGGAGTACCACTAGCTAGCTTGACCATTTCAGGATAACTTAACCAATAGGGTGCAGGAATAATCACCTCATCCCCTGCTTCAATTAAGGTTTGCATCAAGTTATAAAGAGAAAACTTCCCGCCATTGGTGACAATAATGTTATCGGGTGAATAACTAAGGTTATTGGCTGTTTGTAACTTATCAACAATAGCTTTTCGTAGAGCTAATTCTCCCGCAGCAGCACCATACTTAGTTTTACCTTCATCTAAGGCTTTTTTGGCAGCATCGCAAATATGTTGCGGAGTCGGAAAATCTGGCTCTCCAGTACCAAAACTGCAAACATCAATTCCTGAAGATTTCAGGGTTTTCGCTTTGGCGGAGATAGCGAGGGTAAGGGAAGGAGGGACTTGATTGACTCTTGCTGCTAATTTCATTGATATTATGGGTCAGAATTTCGCGGATCGGCGATTAGTGTTTTACGATACTTTCTCTAAGTATCTCCTCAGTTTAGCCAAATACTGAGATTTTATTTACATTTATTTCCTGACATAGTGATTATTTTAGTGTCTTTCTTTCTCAAAGGGATGCAACACCTAAATTATAAGGACGAAGTAAAAATGGAATTCAGTCAAATTCAACATAAGCTTTGTTGGTACGAAAAGCATGGAGATAACTTTATAGGAGAATGCAAACTTGAAGGTATGAACCTATCCCACTAATATGATTTTGGTAATCCACATATGAATAGTTGCCAAAGTCAAAAAACCATCAAAAACAAGAGATTGACGTTCCCAACGAACCACTAAACGTCTATATTTTCTTTGAAACCAAGAGAAACATCTTTCTTGCTGAAAACGTGGTGTACATCTTTCTTGCTGAAAACGTGGTGTATCACTTTTAATTGGTCTTCCACGATGTTTTTTTGATTTGTAGACTCTTTTGGGGAATTGTGGTCTAATACCTCTTTTTCTTAATTGCTCTCGCTTCTCATGGCTATCATATCCCTTGTCTGCTGCTAACACTGAAAATCTTCGTCTAGGGCGACCTGGTTTGACTGTTTGAATTTTAATTTCATCTAGTAGAGGTAATAC
>NZ_LR214144.1 GCF_900659865.1 Hyella patelloides LEGE 07179 | reverse complement strand
AAACACATTCCATAGAAAGTTTTTTAAATGCTTCGTGGAAACCTCCAATTCCAGCAAATAAATCAATAAATTTTAAAGATGATTTCATTTAAAAATGATAGCTTTATTCTTAATATAAGTGGAAAAATATCATTTAATGATACAGTATCGTCGTTAGCTTTTTACTTTTTTATCTTCTTTTTTTTCTGATTTGTTTCCTATGAATGGAAGAGCAAGTTTTAAAAAGTAGGGTGGTTTATACCTCGCCCTACACACAATAAAATTATTGATAATATTAATATATTTAACTACCTAACATTTGTAACTTATACAAACTGGCATATAACCCATCTTGCTCTAACAAATCATCATGAGAGCCAGACTCTACTAATTCGCCACGTCTGAGAACTAATATTTTATCTACATTGCGGATAGTAGAAAGACGGTGTGCAATAATAATCGCAGTACGATCGCTTAATAACTCATCCAGTGCTGATTGAATGAGGGCTTCTGTACCCACATCTAAACTGGCGGTAGCTTCATCTAACACTAATACATGAGGCTCGCGAATGGCTACTCTGGCAAAGGCTAAGAGTTGTTTTTGTCCTCCAGAAAGGTTTGTACCTCTTTCTCGCAATTGGGTATTATAACCGTTGGGTAAGTCTTCGATAAAGCTATCTATGTTGGTTAGTTTAGCTGCTTGTTGGACGCGCTCGAAACTATAATCATCTCCCAGAGTAATGTTACGTTGCACATCCCCTGCAAAGAGAAAGCTTTCTTGTAAAATTACTCCAATGTAGCGACGCAATTCGGCTTGAGGAATATCGCGAATATCAATTCCATCGACTAGAATTCTACCCTTACTAGGTTCATAAAGACGACAGAGTAACCTAATAATAGAACTTTTTCCCGCTCCTGTAGGCCCGACTAAAGCAACTTTTTCCCCTGGTTTGATAGTAAAGTCCAATCTTTTAATCACGTATTCGTCTGGTTTATAGCCAAACCAAACGTTTTCAAAGCGGATTTCTCCTTGCTGGTTGGGTTGTGAATGGTGGGGTGAATCACCTTGGGTATTGGGCGAATACCATTCGCCCCTACGATTGTTTAATGATAAGTTTTTGCCTGTATCTTTGATTTCAATGGGTTCACTCATTAACTCCTTAATACGTTCAATGGCGGTAAATCCCGATTGGAACATGGTAAATTTATCGGCAAACTGACGCAAAGGGTTAAATAAGCGTTGAGCGTAAAGAATAAACGCTGAAAGTTCCCCAAAAGTAGTGGTTTCTCTAAGAACTAAAAAGCCACCTAACCATAATACACCAGCGATCGCGACTAAGGCAATCCATTCTAAAGTAGCTGATACTGCCGAATCATGAAAGATTGTTTTATCAACTTCTTTGACGTAATTTTGATTTATCGAGCGATACATCTCGGCATTGTATCTTTCTCGGCGAAATAGCTGAACTATATTAATTCCTGCAATGTTTTCTTGTAACATCGAGTTGAGTTTAGACAACTCTTCTCTAGCGCGATAGTTAGCTTTACGATATTGTCTCTGGAAATAAATAATTAAACCCGTTACAGGAAATAACATTAACACCAGCATCGATGCTAAACGCCAATCTAAAATATAGATAGTGACAATAATGGCAATAATCGAAACCAAGTCGCTGACTACCCCAATTGCACCACTAGCAAAGACATCCCCCAATGCTTCCACGTCGCTAGTTAAACGAGTTACTAACCTACCCACAGGAGTACGATCGAAAAACTTGGATGATAACGCGGTAACATGAGCGAATAGATCTTTTCTCACTGATGCGGTAATTACCTGTCCAATTTTTTGTACTAAGTATCCCTGAAGGGAAGCAAACATCAAACGAATTAAGACAGTTGCTAGTAATAACCCGACTAATAGGTTAACTCCTTCTGCGGTTGCTTTTCCTTGTAAAAATGACCATGTAGGCTCACCTTGTAATAAAGATACAGCCTGTCCGATAATGAGTGGTTGAACTGCTCCAGCAATAGCTAAAGGTACTAATAAAATTAGCGAGATAATTAAAATACCACGACTTTGACCAATATAGGGAAGCAGTTGCAAAAACAACCGCCAATCATTCTCTTGAGGTTTTTTATTCATTTAACATCGATCATTTACCATCGATTTTTCGTTATTATTTCGATGGACACTGATAACTGACAAGGGACATAATACAATCTAGCTTAAAATTCTGTAACAAATAAACCTCTAAATTTTTATGGGGACTAAAAATTCCTCAAAAAAACTCCAAGCCGACTCTCCAATGAAGAAGTAAGTAGATGGGCATAAATAAAGTTTAGGATCTAGGCATTATGAGAATTTTTACACTATATGTGATGTAGGGTGGGCATTGCCCACCCTACCAATGGTATGTTTAAGGCTTGTTTGCATAAGTCTGAAGTTAAAAATGGAGAGGAGCGTGATGTAAGCAGGGGAATGATAACACTTTTCTATTTTCTACCCAATTTCACTCAGCTATTTAAGATCGTTAACAACCACCAATTATTAATTAGATTAATCGTGATTTCTCTTTTATCCGCTCAAACCTCTTTATCGGAAATAGAAATACTCCCTAGTGAATTAGATCGAGATTCTAATGTGCTGCAACAAGCTTTACAGCAATTGGGAAAACATTCTTTACTGGCTTTAAAAGTACCTCCATCATTAGGAGGTGCAGGTTTTAGTGAGTCAGATTATAGCTTGTGGCAAATTGCTGCTGCAAGATATTCTGGTGCTTTGGCTTTTTTACAAACACAGCACCAAAGCGCGGGTTCATTTTTTACCGCTAGTGATAATCACACTTTGCAACAAGAGTATTTATCCTCTATGGCGACAGGAGAAAAGTTAGTAGGTGTCGGTTTTTCTCAGTTACGCCGTCCTGGAAAACCTTTAGTAGCAGCACAACCCGTAGAAAAAGGTTATTTAATATCGGGATTTGTTCCTTGGATTACGGGGGGGAATATCTTTACTGATTTTATTGTTGGTGCGGTTTTACCTGATGGAAGAGAGCTTTATGGTGTTGTCCCCTTGGAGACTGTTCAGCAATCAAACAAAGGCAAAATTACCTTAAGTCTTCCAATGGATTTAATTGCGATGAGTGCTACTAATACAGTAAGTGCAGAGTTAGATAACTGGTATTTGGAAAGCAATTACGTAGTAACAATCAAACCAGCAAACTCGATTCATGACAGCAGTCAGAAAAATGTCTTAAATCACGGTTGGTTTCCTTTAGGCTGTGCTTACGCTGCTTTAGATATCATTCAACAAACCTCTCAAAGAAAGCAACTAGAATTCATCCCAAAAATTCAACAAGTCCTCAAACAAGAAATAGACGATCTTAAACAACAAATGATCGCAGCGACAATTTCAGAAAATACTAATTACGAAAACAAATTGAAGCTTCGTAGTCAAGTAATTAACTTAGCATCTCGTTGTACTCAGGCTGCGGTGATTACCGCTAGTGGTGCTGCTAATAGTTTAGCTAATAGTGCAGGAAGAGTTTATCGTGAAGCCTTAGTATTTAGTGTTTCGGGACAAACTACTGATGTAATGGAAGCGAGTTTAAAGCTTTTGACTTAAACTAATGAGTGGTTAAGCCAGATCGTACATCCGACATAACACTCCTACAGTAGCAGCGATCGCGGTAATTGCCAATGCTATTACAGGATGTTGACCCAAACCAGCAGCAAAAGAAGTTACAACTCCTGCACCTAAGCCAGCAGTTAAACCAGCACCGATTAAGTCTTTATTGGTATTATTGTTATACATCGCTCTCAAGATTGATTTTGATAATTCCTCTCAAATTATCATTCTGTAAAAACAAATACTATCTTTGACTGAGAACTTGCAATTAAGCTTTAGGTTTAGCTATTTTTCTTAACAAACTGGTTCTAAACAATGAGACAATAATACACCTAGTTAGAAATACCGATCAATTTAATTTATCTTTCTTATCAAGATGTCACAGACTTATAGTGTTGAAATAAATCACCAAGGAACAACTCAGACTATTCAAGTAGCAGAAGATCGAACTATTTTAGATGCAGCCAGAGATGCAGGAGTAGACTTACCTTTTTCTTGTAGTGCAGGAGTTTGTACCACTTGTGCAGCACAAATTACTGAAGGAAAAGTAGAACAATCTGAGGGTATGGGACTTTCTCCTGATTTGCAAGCAGAAGGTTACGCTTTATTGTGTGTTTCCTATCCTCGCTCTGATATTAAACTAGAGTCTAACAAAGAAGAAATCGTTTACGATCGACAATTTGGACAACCAAGTTAGGAAGGGATGAGGGATGAAGTCTGAAGGATGAGGAATTAAGAATAAGGAAGTGCTTCATGAAGCAATTAGCAACTAACCAGTAACTATCTCGATCCCGTTTACGATGGCGAAGCCGAGTCCTTTAGGATACCCGTTGCATTGGGTGCTTGACGGGACTAACAAAAATCCTGAATTTCTTGCCAAATTATTTCTTGAACATCATTTAAGCCGTGATCGCTATCTAATGCTATTAATTTCGCTGTGGAATGGCTACTAATATATTGGTGACTAACTTCGATAGGAACTACATCGTCATTTTTACCGTGAATGATTATGGTAGGTAGCGATCTTTTCAGTTTATTCGTATCATACTGATTCCCATCTCTTAAAAATTCATAGTGTAAAGGTAATAGTTTGTCTTTTCCATAATGATAAATATCTTTATAGCCTGATTCTTGCCATTGTTTTAATTCAGCTTGAGGAAATTTATGAAACCAACTACTCGGAAAACCAAAAGCTGGGGCGAGTAAAATTAGCTTTTGTACTTGGGTATATTTTTCGGCTAACCAAGCGGAAGTTAAACCACCAAAACTAGAACCAATTAAAGTTATGGGAATATTAAAATTATTAAACAGTGCTGCGGTTTGTGTTATTTGTCTCGTTAAAGTAAGGTGAGTAAAATCGCCTTGATTGAGATCGGGTATTTCCAGTTTAATTCCTGTTTTAGCAAAGCGATCTTTTAAGTAAACTGCTTTTCTCGATCTAGGACTAGAAGCAAACCCATGAAGATAAATACAGCGGTTTGCAGGTTTATAAGGGACAGTAGCAGCAGTGGGCAAACCAGTTACGCAGATGTTGGGGATTCATTAAATCCATCGCTATTTTAATCAGGGTATCAACCCTTTTGGAAGTTCT
>NZ_LR214143.1 GCF_900659865.1 Hyella patelloides LEGE 07179 | reverse complement strand
CTATCTACATCAGTGTCGGGGTCACTACCAATATCTCCTCCATCACCACTATCTATATCAGTGTCGGGGTCACTACCAACATCTGTACCATCACCACTATCTATATCAGTGTCGGGGTCACTACCAATATCTCCTCCATCACCACTATCTATATCAGTGTCGGGGTCACTACCAAGATCTCCTCCATCACCACCATCTACCGTAGGAGAGTCGGGGTCACTACCAAGATCTCCTCCATCACCACCATCTACCGTAGGAGAGTCGGGGTCACTACCAAGATCTCCTCCATCACCACCACCATTTCCCGTAGTGGGAGTAGGATCGAGATCTTGAGTTGGATCTCCCCCATCATTATTTCCAGGAGTAGGCTCTGGGTCAACTATTTCTCCTGGGTTGGGTCCTGTGATATCAGACATATTTCTGCTCTGAGATCGAACCGCGCTGCTGCTTGTTAATAACCAGGTAAAAACAAGACTGATTTTAATTAAATTAGAAAGTACTTTCATGATTGAGATTTGTATTTTGAAAAATTACTTTAAAAAGAAAAACTATAGCCAATACCAAAAATGAATCTTGCTCCATCTCCAGCAGAGCCAGTAATATCGGTAACTGCGGGAACTACGGCAAGAGGAAGACGACGAAACGGGACAAAAGAAACTCCAATAGTCATATCTTGACCAGTCCATTCTGTAATCAGACTTAATGGTTGAACAATTCTGAGAGATACGCTACTAAATACTCCCACGGACTCAACTCCATTATCAATATCTGATTCTGAACGAAACTGTCCACCACCAATACCCAGAGAGGTAGATATTTCACTAAATGGTTGAGTTCGATCTTCTTTGAGAACAAACCTTTTGGTAACTACCCCATAAACTGAAGAACCACCATCTGTATTTCCCCAGGTAGTTGCTCCTTGAGTACCAACTGCAATACTCAAATCTTTTGGTAGACGGCGATGCAACTTAAGATTAATAGCTCCATCTCTAAATGGATCGTCAAGGTCTACTAAGCTGATTCCGACTTGAAAGCCAATATTTTTTTGAGGATTTCCTAAACCAAATCCTAAACCAAAAACACCATCAGCTTCATCACGAAAACGAACTCTTTCTTGCAAACCGAATCCAATACCTGCACTTCCCCAAGAAGCTCCGTAACCTGAAGGATTCATGATAGTAACACCAGGTGATATACGATAATTATCTTCAACAGGAATAAATAATGGTATGCGCTGTGGTTCAAATCTACCTTCTCCTTCACGAGGGTTACGACGTAGTGATGGCAATCCAGAATCGTTTATTTTTATTTCGGAATCAGTTCTTGATATTGTGTTTGAGCTATTCCAACTGATATTCGATTGGGATTGAGTATATTTGAAGTTTAGACTTTGAGCAAGACTATCTTCAACATGATAAAAAAAATTAAATATTATGTAGCCAATTGATAATTTGATAGAGGTTTTCAATCGTAGTACCTTAAATTTTACGTAATAGTTTTCAGCCAAGTGTTAATTGTTTTTTATTTCAGGTTAGAGGGTTATGAGTACTTAAATTTGCTAGATAAAATACTCGAATTACTTAATGTAATTTTTTTGTACGGTGTTGTCCTGAATAAACTTGTTCAAGTAACAAACATTTAACTAAGCTGAATAAACAGCTTTAGGATATAGCTCAAGTGTAAATTTGTCGCCAATAAATTCAGCCTGAGTAATCAGCAAATATACACAAGATATTGAAAGCTGCTCTAAAAATACGAATAGCTAATTTTGATAACTAGGATTGTCTCAGCATCGCATTTTTACAAAATGTAAATTAGAGGACTAATCCTAATTTTGATGACGCAAGGCTCTTAATTAACAGGTGATTTAGGTAAATCATGAAAAACATATGTATCAATTTGCTCTACCAGGGCCACCAGATAGGTCTGTAGGGAGAATTAGCAGATTCAGGCATAATCGCGCCTCTTTTTTGCATCACTATGGCAGTACATTCTATAGGCTCAAAGCGATTTAAAACACAAACAGGGCTGTAGTTAGGATTGACTCCAAATAAATTTTCACTATCATCTGAACTACAGTCATCATTTTCGCGAGTTACCATGCAAACTAAGGTTTGGTCTTCTTGTTTTTGTGTCGCAATGTATCTAGTGGTTCTTTCTTGGGAAAGTTCTTGTAACTTTGTTGCCACCTGTTGGCAAACTTCTGCGCTGGAGGTTTCTGGCAATAAATACTCTTCGTACCAACTGATGAGGGGAGTAAGTACTGCTTTCCCAGGTGTGTAAGCGTACATAGTAGAGGCCGTGTTTTCTGTGCTGCAAACAAATGTAGTGTCAGGGGAGTTTTGACCATAACTTTCTTTAGCACTAAGAGAATTGGCACTTAAAGCGATCGCACTAGCAGCAAGTCCCATATATACAACTTTTTTCATAATTATTTAAGGGGATTTTAACCTACAGTTAACAGGTATTTCTGACGATAAAAAATATAAATAGTTCATCGGATAACCAAACTTTATTTTACTGATAATCTGTAATGTTACTGAATTTTTCTTGCCGATTACCAGCCTAGTCTAGTTTTTCCGCTAAAAAAACGATTTAATTGCTGTTTACACTGAAGTATTTACACACCCCAGAAATACACATTAATTTGAAAAATACACATTAGAAAAAAATGAAGCTTATTCCAATACCTGTAGCAATGGCTGTGCTATATCACAATCAACATTTCTTAATGCAGTTAAGAGATGACAAAGAGGGTATTCTTTATCCTGGTCAATGGGGATTATTTGGGGGACATTTAGAGTTAGAAGAAGCTCCTGAAGCGGGATTAATCAGAGAAGTTAAAGAAGAAATTAATTATTTGGTTACAGAGCCAACTTTGTTTCGCTGCTACAATGATACAAAGGTTACTCGTCATATTTTTTTTGCTCCTTTAACGGTCAGCGTAGATTCTTTAGAACTTAATGAGGGTTGGGATTTAGATTTAGTTCCCCTTAATAGTATTCAACTTGGTCGCCATTATTCTCACCAAGCAAAAGAAGAAAGATATTTAGGTGCAATCCATCGCCGTATCTTACTTGATTTTGCGGTTTTTGCCCATAATAATCTCTTAAGCTTCTAAAAGAAAGCTATGTTTTACTGTTTACTTCAGTCGCTCCTTGAATAAAGAGTAAAATGTTATACATAGAGTTAGAGCGAGATAATTTGTGTATAGAATGAAAATATCAAGTTATTAACTCAATTTCATAATGGCGACAGCTAAATGTAACCATTTGTATACATAAGTTGTGCTTAAGTATTTTCTGGCTAACCTTATCTGGATTTTTATCTATGGTTTTTAGCATTGAGTATGAAGTTGGGGCGTAATTGTTGAGTACAATAAAACTAAAAAATAGCATTTAGGTAATAATTCTCGATCTAGTTCAAAGATCGGATGCCGTTTCTGTCGGGAAAAAGCGGAATAATCTGTGATTCAAGGCAGGCAAAATTTCAGCTCAAACTACCCAATTATTCTTGAATATGAATCAAACTTCTAGACGATCTATTTTTAGTCGAATGATGACAGCAAAATTCTTCACTACGGCGATCGCAACATCTGCTTTGATGATGTATACAGGTTCATCGGTCAAAGCTGCTTTAGAAGATAGTCCGAAAACTTTAGTGGATGAAGTCTGGCAACTTGTTAACAACGAATTTGTAGATCGTAAATTCAATCAAGTTGATTGGTTACAGCAACGTCAAGAACTCCTCAGCAAAGAATACGCTGATTCTCAAGCAGCTTACAAAGCAATTGGCGACTCTCTGAAAACTTTGGGAGACCCCTACACTCGTTTCCTCGATCCAGAAGAGTTTGCTGAACTAACCAGTCAAACTTCAGGAGAACTTTCAGGGATTGGGATTCGCCTTTCTTTCGACGAAAAAACGAGCGAATTGATAGTAGTTGAACCCATAACTAACTCTCCTGCCGAAAAAGCAGGAATTAAGGAAGGAGATAAAATACTAGCCATTGATGGCAAGCCTACCTCTTTGATGAGTTTGGAGCAAGCTTCAAAACAAATTAAAGGAGAAGTAGGCACAGAAATTAATCTGCAAATTTCTCGTTTGGGAGCAGAGGCGACACGAACTTTCGACCTCACCTTAGTTAGAGAACAAATTGAGTTACCTTCTGTTGATTACAACCTCAGCGAAGCAGGTCGCACAAGAGTTGGCTATATCAAACTGGACGAATTTAGTTCTCATGCAGCAGAACAAATGGAAAAAGCTATTGAAGATCTTAATAGTAAAGAAGTAACAGGTTTTGTTTTAGACTTAAGGGGAAACCCAGGAGGATTGTTGTTCTCTAGCGTAGAAATAGCTAGAATGTGGTTAGAAAAAGGAGCAATTGTTTCTACAATAGACCGTAAAGGAGGTAATCAAAAGTTTTCTGCCAACGGTAAAGCTTTGACCGATCTTCCTCTGGTTATTTTAGTAGACCGTTACTCTGCTAGTGCTAGTGAAATATTGGCTGGCGCACTCAAAGAAAATGGCCGTGCTACCATTGTGGGTACTCGAACTTATGGTAAGGGAACAGTACAGTCGGTTCATTCTTTATCCAACGGCTCTGGCTTAGCTGTTACTATTGCTCGTTACTATCCCCCCAGTGGTCAAGATATCAACTATAAAGGCATTGCACCAGACATTAATATAGATCTGACTGCGGAACAACAGATGACCTTTAACGTTAATCCTACTTTGTGGGGAACTGAGGCCGACCCCCAATATGCTAAAGCACTTCAGATTTTGCAACAAGGAACATCTGTAGGAAACATCAGACAAACACCAAACCCAATTACTGCACGCTAATTTAAGTTGTAATTTGGATATATGATATTTATTTTAATTGTGTCCAAATCGTGAGTTTGCTTGGCGGTTTGGGCATTTTCAACTTATATATAATACTTGTGTATGTTGCTCAAATTATTAGTATGGAATCTTCTAACACCCAGTCTCTAAATGGATCGTCTTCTTCTATCAGCACTATAGAAGAAATAGGAATTGTGATTGCTGCTCAAGATTTGACCCCTACAATGATGAGCCAAGACTTTCTCAAATTTAGCGGTATTATTCCGAAAGATTGGGAATTGTCACAGCAGCCAATATTAAATCCTGGTGCTGCTCAATTAAACTATACTAACGGAGTCAGTATTGCTGCTCAACCACGCACTATCACCTTTAGCGAAGCTCTTAGCAATAAAAAATTAGAAGA
>NZ_LR214142.1 GCF_900659865.1 Hyella patelloides LEGE 07179 | reverse complement strand
CTAATTCTTCTTTATTACTAGGATTACATAACTTAATTGATAGCATTAATCAATTTCCCACACTGCTTCTTTCTGGATAAATCACCTTATTTCGTAATCTTTTAATTCGGAAAGTGACAGAAGAGGGGTATATAGCAGTTTTTGTATCAGATATTTTATAAGATAATCCCATAAATATTGAAGACTTACTCTTAAATCAGTTTTCAATCACTTGAGAAAAAGAATATAACTTGTCAAGTCATACTTTAATTAAATCTAAAAGCTAAATTATTTACATACATCTACGTTTATAACATCTAAAAATACAAAAAGAAATTAAATTTAGTTATTTTCTCAAACTCTTGATTAAAAC
The DNA here is from genome assembly GCF_900659865.1 of Hyella patelloides LEGE 07179. GTDB lineage: Bacteria > Cyanobacteriota > Cyanobacteriia > Cyanobacteriales > Xenococcaceae > Hyella > Hyella patelloides. The sequence continues at coordinate 4,894 of NZ_LR214142.1, read as the reverse complement.
TAAATAAATCATTCCCGTACTGTAAAGCTGGTTTATAAATAAAAATACTGAACGAACTAGAGATTCAGAAGAAAAATGTTCCCTTTAGTTGGCATTTCAGCAACAGTAACAAAGTCTTTGCAATCAAGCATGAAAAGTATTTCAGAAAGAAGAGTTAATTGGAAGCTAATTACGCCTTTGATAATGGAGTATTGACCTTAGCTTTAACTGAAGTGATTGAACAATCTGGAAAACATGGGGTGAATAAAATTGTTTTCTTCTCCATTTCAATCTCAATTTTGCCAAGTCTTATAAGCCATTACTTTGCAGTAAGTCTTTTCTTAAAAATTAAAAAAATACCAGCGATACGTTCGCTGGCTTTGGAAATGTTGTTGTTTTAATCCTGAAGAAATCCTAGCTGCACGTTCCCAATCAGCAACTTTTCGATTACCTCACTAAGAATTGTAACAGCCTATACGAGATTAGTGTAAAAAGAAATTAAATATTTTGATTATTTTTGTAAATCTACCGTGAATTTAGCTAGTCATCCAGCGATCGCCAGAAAACTAGTACTCATTAGACAAAATCTCCATGAGCTAAAAATCGCGTTACAATCTGTAACAATACTCGAAGGATTAAGGATTATGACAACTGCTTTAGTAACAGGAGCATCTTCAGGTATTGGTGAAGAATTTGCTCAACAGCTTGCAGCCAAACAAACAGACTTAATTTTAGTAGCGCGCTCACAAGATAAATTAGAAGAGTTGGCAAGCAAGTTACAACAACAATATTCAATTAACGCTGAGGTCATAGTTCAAGATTTAACAACGCCCGCAGCAGGAAAGACAATTTTTGACTTAGTGCAGCAAAAAGGATTAACTGTAGACTTGTTAATTAATAATGCTGGCTTTGGAGATTATGGAAAATTTAGCGATCGCGATTTGACTAGACAGCTTTCGATGATTCAGCTAAATATTACCGTGTTAACAGAATTAACGGGGTTGTTTTTGCCAGAAATGAAGCAAAGAGGGCAAGGTGGTATTATTAATATCTCTTCGATTGCAGGTTTCCAACCTCTACCCTATATGTCTGTTTACGCAGCAACAAAAGCTTTTGTTTTAAACTTCACAGAGGCATTATGGGCAGAAAATAAAGATACTGGTGTACGTATTTTAGTAGTTTGTCCTGGCCCAACAGAATCAGATTTTTTTAAAGTGGCAGATTTTCCTGACTCGTTTGTTGAAAATCAGAGTAAAACCATGAGTATGAATCCCGCAGAAAATGTTGTCGCAGAAGCTTTAAAAGCTTTAGATAAAGGACAATCTAATTTAGTAACTGGTGGTTTTGCCAATCAACTTATTGTCAACATTCCTCGCTTTGTACCCAGAGATTTTTTAGTCAGTGCATTCGAGAAACAGTTTAAGAAATAGACAGCACAAAGTCAAAAGGTCACAAGCAATAGGTTAAATAGGTTCTTAAACACTAACTATATTAACTAGATTATCCAGTTTAACGCCCTTAATTTAACAACTAACAACTAACGATCTACTCCTTGAATAACTGGTCTAATATTATTTTCTTCAAAAGGTTCAGGATTGCCACGCCAAGCAAAATCGTTGATCTGAAAACTAAATGAACCAATCTCAAGGACTGGATTGTAGCGTAAAGTAATACCGTGGGTGCGTCTGCTGTATTCTAAAATATAGTCGGTACTAATACCATCACCATTATCGAGATTCCAAGAAGTTTGTACCCCTACACGGATTGGACCATATAATTGCTGATTGATACCTAAAGCAAGAGTTTGTTGATCTTCATCGCGATCGAATAAAAAAGGAGATTCTCCTGTATCAGTACCAATAGAGTAGGTGATATTAAATCCCGTATAATCAAACCAATTACGGGAAAAATTACCAAATTGTCCCTGAATGCCAATATTACCTCTAAAAGAGATTTGATCGTCATTACTGCTATAAAGACTGGCAACACTACTAACTCCTGTATTTAGTCGCAGATAGGGAACTATGGGAAAGGGAGAATAGCGTAAAGCTCCATCTCTAGTAATGGGTAAGGTTTTTCCTTGCCACAAAAGAAAGCTTTTACCTAAAAAAGCAGCAGCTTGATAGCGAGTTAAGTTAGTACGATCGTTCTCACGGTTGCTGCCTAAAAATTCTTCTCTATCAGTATTAGCATTAATATTTTGAATGGAGGCTTGATATTGCAAATTAATATCTGTTTTTCCCAGAGAGATATTGGGAGATGTCAGAATTCCACCAATACTACTGTTAACAGTTTGGAAACCAAGTGAGCCATTGAACAGTCTTTCGCGAAAAGTGCCTTCCAAACTAAAAGAATGAGGATTATTAAGATTTCCTATTAGTCGATTGGCTGCTATTGTGCTTCTCAGATTATCTTCCAAATCATTAACATCAAGACCAGTAACAGATACTTCGGCTTCTAAACTGTTACGGGGAGAAAGCACACTATTGAAACTGCTTTCAATCCCAAAAGTTGCAGGATCGAATAGTCCACCATCCTCTTCATCGCTAAAACCAAACAGATCGGGAACTAAGGCTCTTTGAATATAGAATTGAGGCGTAATTGACCAAGTAGTTTGTTCTCGATTGATGATGTCCCAGGTGCGTTCGATAAATAAACCACCTCTTTCATCCCCATCAAAACCAACGTTAAAAAGTCCTGGGCTTTGGGGACGACGATCAAAGACAAATCTATTTCTTAACAGAGGTACTGTAAAACTATCATCAATTACCAGCCGAGATTTTGTTGTAGTTAATTGGTTAACTAGAGGTTCAGTTTGCTCGTATTTAGCAGTATCTACTCTTAATTCTAATTCTGGAGGAGAAAAGGGGTCATTTGTGAGACGTAAATTGGTGGCTTGCCAATCACTTCCTTCAAACTCCATATTGTCCGCTTCAAAGCGTACTCGATTAATTAGCCCTTGATTACGATCGCCATTTCCTTGAAGAATATTATAATCACGAGCACTACCAATACCAATCTGAAATTGACTCTGAGCTTGGACATCTGTAACGGGTTGACTTAAAGCAAGGCGATCGCTCAAAGCACGATCGGGAATGGTACGATCTTCAGGTAAACGATTGGTTAAATCGCGATTTAAAGAAGAGCGATCTATTTGTCCTCTCGCATTGGTAATTACTCCGCGATCTTGTACTAAAAAGTATTCAAATCGGGAGCCTTGTAAGATTTGTTCTCCTCTAGTTAGATTGACATTCCCTTCAGCTACAGCAATCCGATCGGCTAAATTTATTTGAATGCGATCGCTTGTCATGACAGCTTCAGCAAACCGCATCACTACATTTCCTTCGGCGGTAATTACCTGTGTTGACTCGTCATACTCTTGGCGATCTGCGATCACTTCTACCACATCTACTGAATCCACAGGAATAGGAGTTACTTCTGTTTCCGATTCTTCTCCAGGTACAGGTATTTCAAAAGTTTCTCTTTCTCCACCCCTTTCTTGGGTAATTAGTTGAGATGTTTGCTGCTGTTTTAACCGAACTCTCTGATTGGGTGGTTGATTTTGCGCCACCACTATTTCTTTGGCTACTGGTGATGTCAGCTTTGGTAACTCTGTGACAAGAAGCAAGATCGACATTTATTTATCAGCAAATTATTATCTCGGCTGATTTTATCCCGTTTTGTTTCCAGTTGGTAATATCCCTTGACGGTTATCTAATTGGTAACACCCCCTGACGGTTAACAGAAACATATTTGCTATTTGTTGTTTTTTATGTATATGTATCTCTTGTCGCTTCTTGTATATCACTTATTACTTAACTTCTCATAGAATATTTTCCTGTCAGCAAACCAATTGAAGTATCTGAAATATATATCAAAAGTTAGTTTTTTTCCTAAAATTTATAATTTGACCTTGGCAGTTTGTAACAAAACTTAATAGAATGGTGAGTAGGAATCAATAAGTATTAGTGCTTAATCTTAAATCTCATGGAAAGCGTTCAAATTCCTTGGCTTACCGCCATTACCTTGTTACCTCTAGTAGCAGCCCTAGCTATTCCCGTCATTCCCGACAAATATGGCAAGAATGTTAGATTTTATGCTCTGTCTGTTGGTTTAGCAGACTTAGCTTTAATGGTTTATGGCTTTTGGTCAAATTACAGTACACACACCACAAAATTTCAACTTACAGAAACCTACGCCTGGATGCCTCAGCTAGGTCTAAACTGGTCCCTTGGGGTTGATGGATTATCAATGCCCTTAATCTTTTTATCTGGTTTAATTACTACCCTAGCGATTCTCGCTTCTTGGAAGGTAAATCATAAACCACGCTTATATTATTTTTTAATATTAGTTTTATATAGCGCGCAGATTGGGGTTTTCGCAGCCCAAGACATCTTACTTTTCTTCTTGATGTGGGAAATTGAGTTAGTACCAGTTTATCTTTTGATATCCATCTGGGGAGGCGAAAAACGTCAGTATGCAGCAACTAAATTTATTTTATATACCGCTTTAGCATCTATCTTTATCTTAGTTTCTGGTTTAGCTCTGGCATTTTATGGCGATAACTTCACTTTAAATATTGCAGAGTTAGGGATGAAAGACTATCCTCTAGCGTTAGAATTACTAGCTTATCTTGGTTTTCTAATAGCTTTTGGTGTCAAACTACCCATCTTCCCCTTACATACTTGGCTTCCTGATGCTCATAGTCAAGCTTCCGCACCTATATCCATGATTTTGGCTGGTGTATTGCTCAAAATGGGAGGATACGCTTTAATTCGCTTCAATATTGAAACATTACCCCATGCCCATATTAAGTTTGCACCTTTATTAGTTATTCTCGGCGTAATCAACATTGTTTATGGTGCGCTAACTGCTTTTGGACAAACCAACCTCAAAAGAAGACTGGCATCTTCTT
>NZ_LR214141.1 GCF_900659865.1 Hyella patelloides LEGE 07179 | reverse complement strand
GTATACTCAAAGCAATGAGTGAAGTAACTTTCAAGATTGATGTTCCCACAGACGACGATGGATTTTTAACACTACAATGTCCTTTTTGCAGCGAGCGATTCAAACTAACTGTCCAAGATTTTGAAAGAGAGGACATAATCGATTTATTTTGCCCTTACTGCGGATTAAAGGATGAACCAAGCAGTTTTATTACTGATGAGATTATAGAACAAGCTCATATCTTAGCTCTAAATTACGCCAAATCTCAGATTAATAAATCTATAAAAGGTTTAGAACAAAGCTCTAGGGGGAACAAAAATATCTCATTCAAAGCAGGAAAGCCTCTGGAAATGGAAGGGGATAAAGTTTTATTTGAGAAAGAGCAATTAGAGCTTATTACATTAAAATGCTGCGAATTAGAGACGAAGGCAAAATCAATTGTTAAAGAGATAGGTGTTTATTGTCCTTGTTGTGGAGTGAAATAAATATGCAAACAGAAATTAAACTTACTAAAACAGAGCTGAGAAAAATTTCACGCGAGTTTAGAACAATAGCAAGTAGGCTTCTAAGAACTGAATATAAACAAGGAATGAGCAACTTAAAAAGGTTTGTTGCTTTTATAGAAGAAAACAAAATTATTAATGAATTTATTCAAGAGCATAACAAATACAATTTTCACGAGGAAATTTATGACTCAAATGGATTTGCTGTTATTCCAGATGATAGTAAATCTCATGAAATATCCTACGTATATCAACTACTGAAAGCGCATTTGGAAGAATGCAAAAATAATGGAAAAGATATTGGATATGTAAATCTAGCTATGCACTTTGGAAGAAGTAAGAAGTTTCAAGAGACAGTAGATAATTTTGGAAAAAATGTTATATCACCCTTTGTTAGTCATGTAGAGGGTTATCTTACAGATTTGCAGATTGATATGGGTGATGAAGATCAAACAAAGATATCGATACAAGTTCATGGTGATAATTATGGAGGCAACTTAGGAAATACGATGTCAGAAACAAACATAGATCAAAGTAACTCTTCCATAGGTATTGGTGTTAGCCAAAATAGCGAAATCAAAACAGAAAAAATAGCTGGAACTATCAACGAAGCATCGCAGAAAAATATAGCCGAAGTAGCAGCAGAAATTCAGGAATTATTAGAGCAATTATCTCAATCTTATCCAACTTCAACTAGTAAAGAAAAAACAATATTAGTGGCTGAAGCAGTCGATCGGATTGAGCATAACCCAACATTTAAAGCCAAGGTTATTAATGCTCTTAAAGCAGGTGGGACTGAAGCATTTAAAGAGGCAATAGATCGTCCCTTTGTCAATATTTTATTAGCAACTTTTGAAGGATGGAAAGAAACTGAATAAAGTATGGCGATCGCTTTATCTTCTCTAATACCGTTTTCAATTAGTTAAATAGCGATCTCATTCTTTCTTTCGTTCTCCTAGATAGGGCGAAATTACTCTACTCCTTCTCGCTGAGGAGAATCAGGGTGAACAATCCAAAGAGTACATTTAGGATTATTATCACTTTGACATTTGACAATGCGATCAAGATTCCAAGTTGTGAGATTGCGTCCAAATCGTTCGACTTCTGTGTTGTACTTTTGGACGGTCAACCACCCGCCAGCAACAAAACAGACTCCTCCCACAATAGCTAAAGCCCATATAGGGGCAAACCAATCAGTCCACTTGAGCCAAAAAGTCTTTTGCTGAAGTAATCTTAGCTCTGAGTGAGAACCTTGAATTTGCTGTTGTGTCAATTCAAACTGCTTGTTTGTTTTATTGACCCAGCCAATTAAAGCATTCATGTTCTCAATATTCTTCTCCCTCTCCGCTTTTGCTTCAGCCTGGAGTGTGGTTAATGTCTGAGATAGCTCCTCATTCTGCTTCTTAGTTTCTTGCACCTGTTCCAAAGTCTCATTACTTGCATCGGCGATCGCCCCTACCGTACTCATGCCCGCCTCTTTAATATCGGAGACACATTTTTGGCTGACGGCTTCCATATTCTCTTTAATCGCTTCAACTTGCTCTAAGCTTTTCTCAGAGATCTCAGCCATAGCTGACTTTAGTTTAGAAAAGCTCTCCGCCATTTCTTGTTTCCATTCCGACAACAATCGTGGCAACTCTTCGATAGCAGCTTCTAAGAACACTCGTATCTGTCCCGTTAAAAGCAAAGCTAAGAACATTGGATCATTAGGTTCTAATCCACTGAAATTAAGAATCTCGAATACTTTTGCCTTAAACTCAGGTGGCTCTGAAGCCATATGAAAATCGATCATTTCTTTGGCTCTAGTAGTACCACCGTTTAGCAGACTCATCTCACACTCCTGACTATGAATTAACTTGAAATTGGGTTTGTAGTAAATTGCTTTGACCTATTAGCTTGAACAAATTAAGAAGCAGAAGCTTTTTCTGTTTCTATTTCTGTTGACCAAACTCCAGTACTGTCAAATTGCTCATAGGCATTCTTCAAAAAATTAACCACTCGCTGCCTACCCAAAACCGTCAAATTTTTAGACTTAGTAGCATCATCAAAGCGTAACTGCTTTTGATTAATTAAATACCGTTCCTGATAACCCAGTTTAGGAAAATCAATGACCTTGACCCCGTACTTAGTAATAAGTTTCTGTAGCGACTTATCATTATCCACCTGCGACCACTCATCACAAAGCCCAAAATTTCGCACCAAAACATGAGTCATCTGCGCGCCATAATAATCGAGCGAAGCCTGAAAAAGCCTAATGCTGTCATACTCACCGTTAGTAACAAACCACTTACAAAAACTAACGTCATACTCTTGTCCAATCTGGAGTAGCTCATTATTCTCAATCCAAGCTGTAACCGCCCGATTAACTTGAGAAGGCAAAGAAACAATTACGGGCTGCTCCATCGCCATCTCAAAAATGCGATCTGCATTGCCAGCCTGTCTCTCATCCTCACTAAAAACAGCAAACTGACAGCGATCCTTATAGACACGATTAACATCAGGATTAGAACGATCCGTCTCCACTGCCACAAAAGGCAACTCACGATCTATTCCATACTGAATCATCGCTCTAGTCACAAAAGACTTACCGACTCCACCCTTCTCACCATCAACCAAATGAATAACAGCCATTCCTTATCCTCTTGCTCCAAACTAAAAACTATTAAACTCGCTGGATAAATCATCAGACCTACCAGACAGAACATTAGTTTTAGTCGATGAAGACCTATTGCCACTTGACTGACTTGAAGGTTTAGCCTTAGCTTTCTTACTATTAGCCGTAGATGATTTAGTTCCAGTTGTAGAATCAACCTTTAAATTAACTGCTGATTCTGAATTACTTTGCTCTTTCATCCTATTGATTTCAGCATCAGAATTACCAGTCTCTAACTCTTCTTTAGAATCAGTAATATTTGTTGATAAAACAGGATTAGAACTAGACTGGCTTTTTTTCCTTCTTGTAGATGACTTTTTACTTTTACTACCCTCAGTTAAATAAAGTTTCAAAGTAGCAGCCGAAACCAAAATTTCTTGTTCAGCTAGAATTTCAGACAAATCCTCATAGTTATAGCCTTTCTTTAAAGCACTGTTTAATTTACCTCGAAGAAAATAAATACTCTCTCTCAGTGTTAGCTCTTCTTTTGGCTTTGATTCTAATTTATCCAACGTATCTAAGGCACTAGCTAGCTTATCGACATGAAATTTCTGATTGGGTTTAGCTTTAACCATCTCTAACTACTCCAGGATTAGCATCTGTAATTCATTGCCATATAACTAATAGTCACACAAATGACGAGCAACAAAAACTAAACTTTGATAAACTAATATCAACTAAAATAAATAGGCACAAGTAGTTATTTATTTTCCCAGTAGCAAAGATTCCAGCAGGCTAAAATCTAAAATTATTGTGATACTTACTACACAATTTTTGGCTAACGCCAACGCTACGCTAAAATTATTCCGTTCGCCAAGCCATAGAACTCCCTCAAACCCCTTTTTACTACTGGGAAAAAGAATAAAGTAAGACAATGCCCCATGCCATAGCTCGCATCGCCAAATTAAAGTCGGGAAATGTAGGTGCTTCAGGTCTGCATACTGGCAGAGTCAGGCAAACTCCCAACGCCAATCCAGAAATTACTAACGTTCGCTTTATCGGTCAGCCAGATTCACCCCTTCTACCCAGTTTAGAAACCATTGTTAGAGATCGCATTGGCGACCAAACAATTAGAAAGAATGGCGTTCTTTGTGTGGAGATGTTATTAACTGCATCTCCTGAATATTTTCGACCCAACGACCCCAGCAGAGCAGGTTACTACGAGCCAGAAAAGTTAGCTGATTTTCGTACCTCCGTGCATGGTTGGTTAGATAACGAGTATGGAGATCGCATTGTCAGAGCCGAGCTACATTTGGACGAATCTACGCCCCACATTCATGCCTATCTTGTTCCCCTAGACGAGAGAGGAAAATTAAACTGTCGGGGTATCTTTGGAGGCAGACAAAAGCTAAGTCAGTTTCAAGATAGTTTTGCTAATGCCATGTCACCTTTAGGATTAGAACGAGGTGTCCGAGGTAGTAAAGCCAAGCACACTAAAATCCAGCATTACTATGCAGCGATTAACCAATCTCCCGAACTAAATTTAGATAAGTCAACGATTGAGTATCAGCTAGCAGATAGACAACGAGCCATCAAAGATAAAGAACAAGCTGACATTACTGCTCGACTACTAGCCAGAGATAAAGAAAATCTACAGCAACAGTTAAACCAAGCCCAAATTAAAATCAAAACTCAGGCAAAAGAATTAACTAAATGGAAGCAGAAGTATGCAGACATCGCTAATAAAGTTAGAGACTTATCTCTAAAAGATGTGGCATACGAACTGGGTTTAGAACCAGACCCAAAGGACAAACACAAATGGCAAAACGAACACCACACTATCAATATTACTGGCAGTAAATTCTACGACTGGAAACAGATGAAAGGTGGTGGCGGTGCGATCGATTTAGTGATGCACGTTAACGAATATGACTACAAACAATCAGTAGCTTGGTTAGGCGATCGCTTTGGTGAAACTGCCACCATTGAAGCTGTCAACTATAAGACTAAAAATATTATTCAAACCGAACCAGTACGAGAATTTGTGCCACCAGTACGCGCACAGGAGAAATGGCAGAAAGTAAAACAATATCTGACTCGCGATCGCAAGTTACCCAGTACCTTGGTAGATAAGCTCTACGAACAGGGATTAATCTATGCGGATGATAACCAAAATGCGGTGTTTATTCGTCGTTCAATTAATGAAGAAAAAAT
>NZ_LR214140.1 GCF_900659865.1 Hyella patelloides LEGE 07179 | reverse complement strand
TCGGCTTGTAAGTTTCTATTGGTTCACACTATCGTTTTATTCAATTCCATAGGGCTTAGTAAAAAAGTTTTTTAGTGAAAAAAGATAATCGGGTAAGTAGCAAGTCAAGGTAATAGGTTCAAGTTTATTTTTTTTTGATTTTTTGTACCCTTGCTCGTTGTTAATTCAAGATATTTGATAGTCAAAAGTTTATTTTATGGCACTTTATCTGTCCCCAATAGAGGTTAAAAAAATTAATTCGTAAAAGTTTTAGTATGATTTGCCACAGCCTTAAATAAATTTTCTCTTAATTGATTACCTTATTCCTTGCTCTTCTCTTGGTCAGCGTTCGGTTCGGGGCTGATTTCGTCGAAGAGAGGCGGAACTTGTACGCCCCGTTTACTAGATCGGCTTGCCCATTCCTTAGTTAGTATCTCAGTTCTTAATCTAACGTTTCCGACACTAATTGCATTACATTTATTTACAAAACTTGGTTTTTACACTATCTCTTGCCGTAACCTGACAGATATTACCCAAGATATTGCTTAATAAACATCTTTATTATTATATGACTGTTGCTTCTCACAAAAAAGCCAAAGCCCTGAAAGCTGGTAGTCGTCGTCCAGCAAAAGAATTATGTAGCGAATGCGGTTTATGCGACACTTATTACATTCATTATGTCAAAGAAGCCTGTGCTTTTCTCAATCAGCAAGTAGCAGAATTGGAACAGCAAGCTCATGGACAAAGTAGAGATTTAGATAACGAAGACGATCTTTATTTCGGTGTTCATCAAGAGATGATGGCTGCACGGAAAAAACAACCTATTGAAGGGGCGCAATGGACTGGTATTGTTAGCTCTTTAGCTTGCACCATGCTCGAAAAAGGCTTGGTAGAAGGAGTAGTTTGTGTTCAGAATACCAAAGAAGATCGCTTCCAACCAATGCCTATTATTGCGCGAACTCCTGAAGAAGTGTTAGCAGCAAAGGTAAATAAACCAACTCTTTCCCCTAATTTGAATGTTTTAGAGCAAATCGAACAGTCAGGAATGAAGCGGTTATTAGTTATTGGGGTAGGCTGTCAGATTCAGGCTTTACGTGCAGTGGAGAAAGAATTAGGTTTAGAAAAACTCTACGTGTTAGGTACTCCTTGTGTTGATAACGTGACTCGGGAAGGCTTACAAAAATTCCTCGAAACTACCAGTAAATCACCTGATACGGTAGTGCATTACGAGTTTATGCAAGATTTTCGGGTACATTTCAAACATGAAGACGGCTCAGTCGAAAAAGTACCTTTCTTTGGCTTAAAAACAAATAAGCTTAAAGATGTTTTTGCACCTTCTTGCATGAGTTGCTTTGATTATGTCAACTCCTTAGCAGATTTAGTTGTGGGATACATGGGCGCGCCTTTCGGTTGGCAATGGATAGTGGTACGCAACGACACTGGTAAAGAGATGCTGGAATTAATTAAAGATCAGATAGACACACAACCAGTAGCGTCTCAAGGAAACCGTAAAGCAGCAGTCCAGCAAAGTATACCTGCTTATGATAACGCTGTAACTCTCCCTATGTGGGCTGCTAAGATGATGGGTGTAGTGATTGAAAAAGTTGGGCCTAAAGGCTTAGAATACGCTCGTTTTTCCATTGATTCTCACTTTACCCGCAACTATCTCTATGTGAAACGCAACTATCCTGAAAAGCTAGAAGCCCATGTCCCACCTTATGCGAAAAAAATAGTCGAACAGTATAAGTTGCCAGAGTAACAAACACTCAGGAAACATCAAAGTTAATTGTTGTGGTGATTCTCTTGTTTTAAAATAAGAGCAATTACCACTGTTAAATATTAGGGCGTTGCTAAATTAGCAGTGGATATAATATAAAAGGATAGTCACAAAAAACTCATTTAATTAAGATGAAATGTCCTCGATGCCAATCTTCTAAATACTCGAAAAGACGGACATCAAGACGGAAAACAAAGATGGGAATTGTTTTGACTGCGGTTGTATTTTCCGTGACTCTTATTCTGTAAAAGGTTATCATACTCAAGTCAAACAAATCTGTTTGAATATGTATCTATTTTTTGTAAATTATGTCTAGTTGTTTTTGATATTTGATGATATCTTGGATTGTTCTGTCTTTGATTTGGTTTTCGACAAAAGAATAAATATATTGATTGCGATATGCTTTAGCGATCGCACAATAGTGAGCATATAAATCATTATTTGGCTCTGGAGTGATTTCACTCATTTGATGAGCAAAAAAGAAAAATAAATGATATTTAATTTTTTCTAAAAAATTAGGGTATTGAGAGACTACAACATCGAAAGATAAATTATGTAATTGTAATTCTTTTTTAATAATAATAATGGTATCGTCGTAATGGGATTTTATTAAAAATGGCAAATCTTCTTCCAAAAAATCTTCTAGACTTTGTATTTTTTCATCCCGTTTTCTGGTCATGATTATTTTTTTTTATGATTTAGAACTATACTATTACTAAATCAGTTTAATTTCTATTGATTTTTTAATCAGTGATATAAATCACTTTTTTCTGAAGAATTAAAAATTTTAAAAACTTTGTTTTGTAGATATGGCAGTATCAATAAGAATCTTGCCATATTACTATTGTCCTAAGTACTCTTCTATCTACTTTTTTGTGGAGAGCGATTCAAAATAAGTTATATGTTCAAGGATAAAGACTAACCATGAATTATTATTTAGGAATCGATTTTGGTACGTCAGGCGCAAGAGGAATTGCTATTAATCAACAACAAACAGTAGTAGTTCAAGTTAATTATTCTTTTAGTAACCAAATAAACCATAACTTAGGAGCTTATTGGCAACAAGCACTTTATTCTTTACTAGAACAAATACCTCTAGTAGTTAGAAAGCAAATAAAGGCGATCGCAATTAACGGAACATCTTCTACTGTATTATTATGTAATGGAGCGGGAAATTCTATTGGTGAATCTCTTTTATACAATGACGATCGAGGTAAATTATTAATAGATAAAATTACAAATATTGCACCAGTAAATCATGTAGTAATTAGTGCAACCTCTAGCTTGGCTAAGTTATTTTGGTATCAACAACAATCCTTTTTTCAACAAGCAAAATATTTGCTTCATCAAGCAGATTGGCTGGGGTTTTTACTACACGGAAAGTTAGGTATTAGCGATTATCATAATGCTTTAAAGTTGGGTTATGATGTGGATAATTTTTGTTATCCTGATTGGTTACAAAATCTGTCTTTTAGCGAGCTTTTTCCCCAAGTATTAGCACCTGGTACACCTGTGGGAGAAGTAACCCCAGAAATTTGCGATCGCTTTTCTTTCCCTGCCGATTGTATAGTATGTACTGGGACAACCGACAGTATTGCAGCTTTTTTAGCCAGTGGTGCGACACAACCAGGGGAAGCCGTAACTTCTCTCGGTTCAACTTTGGTTTTAAAATTACTCAGTAAGAAAAAGGTTGCAGCTAGTCAATACGGTATTTATAGTCACAGATTGGGTGATTTGTGGTTAACTGGGGGTGCTTCTAATACAGGAGGTGCAGTGTTAAAGCACTTTTTTAGCGATCGAGAATTGCAAGAACTTTCGCCACAAATTAATCCTAATCCAGTAAGCTCTTTAGAATATTATCCTTTATTAAAACCAGGAGAAAGATTTCCCATTAATAATCCTAATTTAGCTCCTAAGTTATCTCCTCGCCCTGATAATGATCTAGAATTTTTACATGGATTACTATTAAGTATGGCAAGAATCGAAGCTTTAGGATATGGTAAATTACAAGAATTAGGAGCAACTAAATTAACTCAAGTGTATACAGCAGGTGGTGGGGCAAAGAACTTTTCTTGGGAACAAATACGCCATATTTATCTACAAGTACCAGTAATAGCTGCTAAAAATATACAAGCAGCTTATGGAACAGCTTTACTTGCTCTAAAAGCTATTTAATATTTATCATTTATCTATAATTGTTGAATGATTTAATTTAGATTATTTATTATTTAAAATTATTATGCAAACTACCGCAGAATATTATTGTGCTTTTTGTGGCGAACCAAATACCACTTTTGTTGATATTAGTGGTGGGATGCAACAATCTTATATTGAAGATTGTCAAGTGTGCTGTCGTCCTAATATTTTATATGTCAGATTTGATGAGGATACTTTAGAAGTAGAAATTGATAGTGATTATGAAAGCTGATATAGCAAACCTGAATAAGTTAAGAAGCATTAAGTATCTACTTCAAAAGCAATACCTTCATTCACAAAATTAGAGAAATTATCCTCAATACTTGCTGCTTCTTCTGGCCCTGCAAATAAGTAAGTTCCTGGTAAGTCAGTATTTTGGAATCGAGAAAAAGGTGTAGCTCGATTAGCTTCCGCTCCATAAACATAGAATGCTAATCCTTCCTCCACAAATTGTCCAGAGAAATTCTCATTGATTGCTGTACGTTCCTGTTGTCCCACAAAAACATAAGTGCCTGAAGTAGTTGTACTTTGAAAACGATACAAAGGAATCAAATCTTCTCCTGGTTCTACTGCTACCTGAAAAGCTAATCCTTCTTCTTGAAAGTTGTCAAAGTTCTCTCGAATATTTTGTGCTTCTGCTGCTGCTACATACAAATATGTACCAGGAACGTCAGTATTTTGAAAGCGGAAAATATCAGTTTCTAGTAAATCATCATCAGGTTCGGGTTCGGGTTCGGGTTCGGGTTCGGGTTCAGGTTCGGGTTCGGGTTCGGGTTCGGGTTCGGGTTCGGGTTCGGGTTCGGGTTCGGGTTTTCGGTTCGGTCAGCTATTATCCTGAATTATCAGATGATAGCTAAACTAAATAATGCACGCGTCAGCCCTAAAGTTAGAGACGGTGGAGGACTCGCAAGGGGACTACCATCAAGGGGACTTGAGGACTATCATGGGGATCTACGCGTCAGTATACTGAGATGAGAGTCTGCACGTAGTCGCTACTCTCGACAGTCATGATACGAGTGACGATAGTCTGATGAGAGTCTGAGGATCGACGCAGCTACGACTGCTCGTCGACTCTCAGCTTAGCGAAGACTACAGGATTCAATTCTTGAACGATAGGAGATAAGTATCCATGTACGTAGGTTAGACTCGTCGGAACCGGTTCACTTAGCGGAACGTTGCAAGGACTCAAGTTCCGGATCCGGTAGCTGGTAACAGATGCATACACTTGGCGGAGGAATCTTGAATCAAGCAAGTACCAATTACCATGGAGGAATTGACGATTAGAACCGGTAAAGTTCCATGGCAACCGGGTTCGGTTACGCCTTGAGGAAACATCC
>NZ_LR214139.1 GCF_900659865.1 Hyella patelloides LEGE 07179 | reverse complement strand
TTGCTCATTGAGGGAAACCCAAGGGGCTGATTCTGTCGTTTCACGGCAGAACTTGTAAGCCCCGCCCAAGACCCCTAAAGGACTCGGCTTCGCCGTCGCGCACTCGTTCGCTAAATCAGCAACGCCCATTATTAGAAGTCTGCATTATCAGGGGTTCTGGGGAAAGGAATGACATCGCGAATATTAGCCATTCCTGTGATGAATTGTACCAATCTTTCAAAGCCTAAACCAAAGCCAGCATGGGGAACACTCCCATAACGACGTAAGTCTAAATACCACCACAAGCTATCAGCTTCGATATTCATTTCTTGGATTCTGCGTTCTAAAATATCTAGTCTTTCTTCCCTTTGTGAACCACCAATAATCTCACCAATTCCAGGGGCTAAAACATCCATTGCTGATACAGTTTTTTCTCCCTCATCTAAACGCATATAAAAGGCTTTGATACCTTTGGGATAGTTGGTAACAATTACAGGCTTTTTAAATAGTTCTTCTGCTAGATAACGTTCGTGTTCTGATTGTAGATCGATGCCCCACTCTACGGGGAATTCAAATTTTTTAGACGCTTTTTCTAATAGCTCTACTGCTTTGGTATAAGTAACCCTTTCAAATTCGTTACTCATGATATTATTTGCTGTTTCTAACAGAGATTTATTAATCCACTTATTAAAAAATTCAATGTCTTCAGGACAATTATCTAGAACATACTGAAAAATATATTTTAAGAACTCTTCTGCTAAATTTTGATCTCCTTCTAAATCACAAAAAGCCATCTCTGGCTCTATCATCCAAAACTCAGCCAAATGACGAGAAGTATTAGAGTTTTCGGCGCGAAAGGTGGGGCCAAAAGTATAAACATTTTGAAATGCCATTGCCATTGCTTCGACTTGCAATTGCCCACTTACGGTTAGATATGCAGGTTTACCAAAAAAGTCTTGACTATAATCAATTTTGCCCTCTTTATCTTGTGGCAGCTTGTCCAGATTGAAATTAGTGACCGTAAATAACTCTCCTGCACCTTCACAGTCACTAGCCGTAATAATAGGGGTATGAATCCAGAGAAACCCTTTTTCCTGGAAGAACTGATGAATCGCTGTGGCACAAGCATTGCGCACCCTAAACACCGCACCTAACGTGTTAGTACGCGATCGCAGATGACTAATTTCTCTTAAAAATTCAAAAGAATGACGCTTTTTCTGTAGAGGATAAGTTTCAGGGTCAGCTTCTCCATAGATTATCACAGTATCGGCTTTTAATTCAATTTTCTGTCCCTTACCTTGGGATGCCACTAATGTACCTGTTACTTCAATAGATGCACCAGTATTAATCTGCTTCAGATTGGCTTCATAGTCGGGAATGTCGCTATCAAGCACTACTTGCAAGCCAGCTAAAGACGAGCCATCATTAACTTCAGTAAAAGCAAATCCTTTTAATTCCCGTTTGGTGCGTACCCAACCTTTAACTACTACGGCTTCTTCTGGCTGTCCATTTTTGAGGATATCCGCAACTCGTCTAAATTCCATATACTCTACTTTCTTTTCTGTAGTCTGAATTATTCTATCAATCGTTGTAAAGCGATGTGGAGAAATAAATATTTGAGGGATAATTATTTAAGGACTTCCCAGTGTAGTTAGATAAATAACGGCTTCTTCTGCGGGAATACCCAAAACTTCATTAACTTGGTTATCAAAAAATCCTGCAATCCCACTAACACCAAGATCGAGACGAATGGCAGCTAGGTTTAATCTTTGCCCTAAATGCCCAGCATCCATATGTAAATAACGATACACGCGATCGCCATATTGAGCAATAGCTTTCTCTAAGTCTGCGGTATGAAACACAATTGCAGCAGCGTCTCTTCCTAAATTTTGCCCTAAACAAAGATAATGTAATTCTCGACGAAAGTTTTTAAATCTTACTTGACGTAATTCTTGTGCCTGGGGTGCATAATAATAACAACCTGTATCTAAACCGTCTACTCCTGACACAGCAATAAAGGTTTCAATTAAATCTAAGGTAAAATAATCGGGATTATCGTCTAAACCTTGAGCAAGATAATTATCTGATTGATAGGTAAAATGTAGTAGGGCTTTTAGCTCATCTAACTTTAAATTGGAACCGCTATAGTTGCGAGTCGAGCGTCTTTTTAAAATAGTATTTTCTAATTCTGATAATTTTTCTCCCCAATCTATCTGACTATTAATATTAGTAGCTACTTTGGTACAAAAGGGAAAGTTATATTTATCTTCTGTAGAGTCAACTTTTTCAGGTAATTGTTTGGCTTCCATTTGAGTTGCTTGATGCAAATAAGCTAATAACTTGCCATCGGCTATATCAGGATATTCTGTAATGGTGTTGGAAGCTAAAGCGGTCTCTCCTGAAGTTTTTAGTAACCGATCTTGTGCTAAACTCATTAAAGGAATAACTGCGATCGCACCTTCTTCGGCAGCATCGAGATAAAGTAACTTATTGAGAGCTAGATCGTTAAAACCACCAATTAAGTAGGCTTTATAGTTATTAATGCTGGCAGCAAGCTCCACATTGCCTAATAAATGCCCTGTATCTAAAAATATCCGCCGATAAGCCCGATCTTCATAACGCCAAGCAGAACGATAAAATACTGCTGTAGTAACAAGAGCAATATCTACTTCTGTCAATACAGGATGCTCAAAACAAGCAGATTGCAGTTGCAACCAAACCTCACTATCCCAAAAATGTACCAGAGAATGATTTGCCACCTGATAATTGTATAGTCCCGCAGGTAACCAAAAATTACCCTTAGAGACGATATAAACTTCCGCAGGATATAATCCCCCCGCAGAAGGTGCAGCCCTGAGATAGATAGGATTGCCGTAAACCGTCTGATACTGTGCGGTTAAGCCATAGCTAGTAAGTAACAATAAAGATAGCTGTAGCCAATTATAGTCATCTGATTCGGGAGCAATTTCGCGATCGGATGATAAATAGGGTTTAAGATCGTATACTCGACCAATTTTATATTCTTTGTAAGGTGCAGGTTGCTTACTCCAATCCAAACCTTTTCCTTTAGAAGCAATAGTTTCAGGATCGTATTTTGTTCTTTCGTGGTAATGCTGGGCTATGGAATTTAAGCTGTTAGGCATTTTTAATCAAGGTGCAGAGGTTGGGGAAGATGGGGAAGTTGGGAGAGACGAAGGAGACTGAGAAGACAAGGGAGATAGGGAAAAGTAAACGGATTACAAAGAATAATACCTATTACCTATTACCTATTACCTTCTGATCATCACGCTCTCATCCTTCGATTAATTTCCAAGATTGAAAACGTTTTCCGTAGTAATCTAGAATCGCTTGAATTTGCTGTTTACTCTCTGTAGGCAAATCTTGAGAATATTCCACCCACAACGACTCAATCTGACTGGCATAATAATCAAAAGGCTCTTGACTACCATGCAAAGGCTTAGTGATTAATCCAGCATCTACCCCTATAACCTGGCGTAAATGAGCAGCTACTTCTCTATAGACTGCTAAAGGTAATTGAGGGCAAGTATAACGCTTTTTAACTTGGTTATTTGTAATGGATTGCAATTTTTTTCGCTCTCTCTCAACTACTATATTTTATGAGATTTTGGAGAGAAAAAGGATGACTAACCAATGTTTGTTAATATTATTGATTTACCTTTCCTTTACCTCAGTGGTGGTAAACTGACCAACACAAAAGCAGATCTATGCAAACAGAAGGAGACTTTAGTTATTAGCGGAAGAACCCAGAGATTGCTATACCGTTGTAGGGATAATAAGAGTAAAAACCTTGGAAATTACTTTTTACTTTTTCCTCGTTTTTGGTCATCAGTTCCGAAAAATTTTGAGGAATATAGCACTAATTTGAGATATTTATAAGCAGATATAATCAAAAGAAAATTCCATATTCGAGTAGTTTGACCAGTAATTTCAATAATTTTAGTCTGTTTGATAACTTGGTATTTTTCTGCTAGCTTTAGATCATAAGTTCGGTAGAACCGTTTTTAGTCTAACCAATGAAGGATAGTCTGCGCCAGACATAATTGATATAGTAATGATTTGATTATCTATCAAACGAGATTCTAATAAAGATTTTCCAGTACCAGAGTTTACAGGATAAGCAGGAAAACAAGCAGCACTCAAACTAAGACGTAAAGAATTACCTGCTGTTAGTTTCATACAGGTTGCTTGCAAAGGAATTGTTACGGGATTGCTTACAGAATCTATTTTTGTATAACCTTGAGTGAAATTAAATACTTTACCGTCGGCATGAACTTCAGAAAGTACAGCACATAAATCGAAACTAGGTTTATCAGCATCACAATAGAGTTCTACTATCACTATTCCTGTAATGTGTAAATCAGTTTCTAAAGGATAAGAAGTATAGGTTAAAATATCAGAACGACAGTCTAAGCTAGAACGATCGCAAGAACCACCAGGAAAAGAAGCATGACCGCCTAAAACGGGAACTGGTCGCCAAGGATCGTGTACTATAATATCTTTTGTGTTATCAAAATCTGCGGTAATATCTGTTGTCAAATAATTTTCTAAATCTTGAGAAGTAGTTGAAAGAGGGTTACTATTTTCTGCTATCAGATTATCTTCTTCTTCTTGGTATTCCCACAACATTCCGCTATATTCTTTCATCCCTGCTAAACCATCACTAGCTAAATAATAAGTAGTTGCTTGTTCGGGAAATTCTTTCCAATAACGCCATTGATTACTACCCATTTCAAATAAAGAAATTGGTGCTTCAGCTAAGATTCCCGTATCTTTTCCTTTGAGAAAATGATCGAACCAACGTATCTGAATTTCATCAATAAAGTTTTGCGCTTCCATTCCATAATCAACTGCGCCTAATTTTCTACCCCAAGGAAGATGCGCCCAAGGTGCAATAATTAGATGTTGAGCATACTTACTCTTTTGGGACATTGCCTGATATAGGTTTAACGTTCCCCTAAGATAAGGATCGAACCAACCTCCAATATGCAACATGGGAAGATCGACATCCTGTAATAAATGCTTTGGTGACAGTTTTTCCCAATACTCTCCAGGTTGTGGGTTACGCAACCAATCATGGTAAAAAGAGTCTGCTGCTAACTCTGGCATAATATCTGGATTTGCTGGAATTTTATCCTTTAAAGGTAGGTTGCGAGAGGCTGCATATAATTTTTGGTAAGCCGTTTCATCTCCATTTAGTCTGGCTGTTTCTGCTGCTAATTGAATCGCCCAACCCAGGTTAGCCTGTAAACAAAACGCACCGTTTTCATACGCCCAGTCCGAGTATAAATCGTATCCTACCA
>NZ_LR214138.1 GCF_900659865.1 Hyella patelloides LEGE 07179 | reverse complement strand
TGTCTAGATAAGCTCCCAGACTATTGACTTTAATTTTGATTTCTGGATTCATGGGGTAAAGCTGTGCGCGTTAAATATGGTCAGAATCGACAAGCCGAACATCTTGGCGTTTAACCCAAAAAGGTTCTAAGGGTTGTTTTTCGTCCAAGGTAATTAATGCTGCTGCGGTTATTTCTCAGGTCGGCAATTTGAAAAACTGCCCATTCAGAAGGGTTCTCGTCGGGGTCGATGACTCTAACTTTGTCCTTGAGGGAAAGTGGGGAGAAATTGCCTGTTTTAATCGGGTTAATTTTCATAGTTGGAGAATGGAGTGAATGTTAATGAGATGTTGAGGAGTAGTGCGATTAACTTTGGTTAATAGTTGAATTTAAGAAGATATTTTTGATTAAATTCAATTTTTAATTAAATTCAAAAAATCTTGATAGAAATTAGCATCAATTTCATCTCCTTCTGTAATCTCTAATTTGAACCTAATTATCTGAGGATTGTTCTGGTGGATTTCTGGGAGTAAAACAGTTAATTTGTCAGTTATTTGTTCTGCTCCTGCTAAATAGTAGCGATCTTCTTCTTCTTGAAAAGCCATGATTTCGGGCAGAGTCTCTGAGGTTGATGGCTTGTAGGTTAAGGGTTTGATTTGAATTGATATTAGATATGTAGTCATAGTGTAGTGAATATTGATTGATGTGAGCGTCCTTGGTTATTTATTACCAAGGACTGTTGTCAAAAAAATTAGAACTCGCCAATCGGATTGATAATGTGGGATTGGCTATAGTGGCAGATTTCGTCTTCTGCTACCCATATTTGGCTGACTTGGGCTTGTTCTATAGTGGCGAGTAAAAACTCCCAGTCAGTCTCAGACAAATAAGTCTCGGTGGTTTTATAGCGATTAGAGTTGTATCTTTTGCCGACGACGATGAAAGTTGACCATTGGCTATGGTCTTTGGCAGAGTCGATGAGTTTGACGAGGCTTCCTACTTCGTGTTCGGAGCGTAAAATATCCTCTTCGTCGGGAAGATTTAACTGACAATCGCGAGTAAAAGGATGGTGTTTGAAGGAGACATGATTAAAGAGAGAACACCAACCTCTACTTCTACTGTCTTGGTAATCGTTAAATTGGGGACAATTAGAGCAAGATGTGGGTAATGCTGTTGCAAGAAGTTTTGTTTGTGTCATTATAAGAATTAAGAATTTATTTGTGAGGAGAGCAGTGGTAATAGGTTGCTCTCCTTTTTATTTGTTTGCGGTCAGTCAAAGAAACTAGAAAGAAAGATTGCTTCGTGGAGACTGACTCGCTCTTGATTGATGCACTCTTTAAGTTGAAAAGGAATCGATATTTAGTTGTCGGGCGTGCTGTGAAATGAAAAATGAAAGGATGTGTAATCAACCAATGGATTTTGTTTCAAGTCTGAGGCTGGTTGTGTCCTCAGCTATATTTCTATAATACCAAGTGATGCTTGGTAAGTCAAGTATTAATTGTCCAAGCAATACTTGGATAGATGTGATAAGGTAGAACTGATAAGCTGAGGGTATGACTGTGAAAATAACACTCAAACAAGTAAGAGAAGCCCGCAAATTATCTCAAAATAAGTTGGCTCAAATCATTGGCATGACCTTGCAAAATGTTCAACGCATTGAGTATGGAGATGCCAAATCAATTCCTTTGGACACTTTAGATAAACTGTGTGAAGCTCTCAATTGTCAAACTGGAGATTTGCTAGTGCGAGTTCCAGACGATGACAACAAACAAGCAGACTTGATGATTGAGCAAATTATTAACAATCTGAAACCACTGAATCAAAAGCAAGACATTAAATCCTCTAACTCGAAGGAAAATGCTGCTTCATGGTTCGAGGCTTTACCAGAAATACCCCAGTCAGCTTAATGATGAACGATAAGAAAAAAGGAGGGAACGGGAGTAGTCAGTTGACACAGAAAGTAGGGGAAAGAGTTAGTGATTTGCCACAAGATTAAAACATGAAGTCTGAGCCAGAAAAATGGAACAGCAAAAAGCGATCGCCCATCCGACCAAAGAAGAACGATCGCCTTTTCGAGGCTGTCACCGACGTTCAACCATCAAATAACAGTTATGTCCAATTTAACAGTTGAAGAACACAATAGTGTATTGGTTGTAGATTCTCGCTTGATTGCAGAGAATTTGGATATCAAACACAAAAACTTGTTGGGGAATATAGAGAAGTACAGAAAGCAGATAGAGTCAGGGTTGGGAGCTATTGCGTTTCAAACGCGAGAGTTTAGAACCAAGCAAGGGAACAGTTCTAAAGAGCGTTACGCATATCTAACAGAAGAACAATCGACTTTTCTGATGACGCTATCGAGAAATACGGACAAAGTAGTCCAGTGTAAGTTAGAGCTAGTAAAGGCATTTACCAAGGCAAAGAAACTAATCAAAGAAGTCATACCAGCCCAGGCTATTGAAATTGAAAAACTGAAACTTCAACTCCAAGTAGCACAAGCCCAACAACAAGCAGCAGTAGCCCAAGAGAGATTGTTAGCAGCTTCTTCTGCATTAGCCATCATTAATCCTGCACTGCCAGCATTAGTATTGGGAAACCCAGACGCGGTAATTACTAAAACTGAAGTCATAGAAAGGACAGTCTTAGTTAACGAGCAAGGAAGAAGCAAAGTCACTTTTGAAGGGTTATCCAAGACGAAGCTAGCCAAGAGATACGGCATGAAGAGAGCTAAAGACTTAGTGGACTGGCTCAAGTCAATTGGCAGAGAAGATGTTTTAAAACCAGGATTGATAGCGACTTCTTGTCAATATATCCCAATAGAAGAAATATCCGAACTAGATAGACTTTGGGCAGCCCATAGAGGCTTAAGACAAATTTTGATAGGCGAATAAATCGCATCATGTCTCATCGCTCCATTGTCTTTTAGTTCTGCTTTACCAGCATTTTGTAGCATACAAGTAGGATAGCACCTCATGAGAAATAGTATACAAGTATTATTCGTCAACATCGCGCAAGAGCCAGAAATCGAATCTTGGGAATCGCCCATAGTCACAGTGTACAGAAATAGAGAAGGGGAATATTTGATAACAGAAGCGATGGCATTCTTAGAGGAAGCTCGCGTTCAAGGCATTAGGGATTTGGAGTCGGGAAAAGAAACATCTGTGTCGGGAAGAATTGAAATAGTACCTGCTCGCTCTAGAGTAAGACGAAGAAGAGTCAAAGGGGAGGATGCAAGATGAACAGTATTTTAGCGATATCTCCAGGCAATACCAGAGCATTTGACATGGAAATAGCTTCAGCCTTGGGAGATATTAATTCCGCAGTCATAGTGCAACAGCTTCACTACTGGATGCAGAAAGAAGGTGTGGGGACTATTATTGAGGGAGTGAAGTATGTGTATAACACGTTTGAGAAATGGGTAAGAGAACAATTTCAATGGCTGAGTATCTGGCAATTCAGGAAATCAATGAACCTGCTACGTCAACTAGAGATAGTCAAGGTGATCCGATACAAATCTCAAGAGTGGAATCAAACAAATTATTACAGTTTGGATTACAATCGCCTAAGAGAAATTATTAAACCCAAATCGCCTGAAACCATATCTAACTCCGATTTGTGGTCTAGCACAGATCGAGATGTGAATTCTCCACAGATCGAGGTGAGGGATTCTAAGCTCTCAAATAGAGAAACAAAAAATACATCTCAAAAAGAAACAGCAAAAGCAGAGAAATCAGAAAAGTTAAAATCAGCTTCCGCTATTTCCCATTCCTTTGCTGCTGCTCAATTAAAAACCGTTTTAGAAGAAGAAAATCAACCCAAGAAAGAAATACACCAGAAACGAGAGTTAAATGGTCAAAAAAGCGAAAATCAAGCCCAATTAGACAATACTGAGCCAAAGTGTGCTGAAGAAAAAAATCTCGGCGTGTGTAGTATAAATGAAGTTAAAAAGATTAAAGTAGTCAACCCTTCAGGGAAATCTTTGGTAGAGGAACTAGACAGTATAGGAGTACCAATCAATAAAACTCTCATCAACCTAGTGAAGATGTATTCTGAAGAGGAAGTAAAAAGTGCGATCGCTCTAGTCAAAATTAGGAAAAGAGAAAAGCACATCCCCAATCTGGGGGGATATTTCACCGCAGCAGTTAAGGGAAATTGGGCGAGTTCTAATCATGTAGTTGTAGAGAACTCAGAAGAGATAGATACAACTTCAGTATTCAGGCTCTGGTATGAATTGGCTAGAGAACTGGGCTATTGTGCCTCTCAAGAAATCAGAGATGGAGAGCAATGGGTGTTACTGTCTGGGAGTTGGGAGAAGTGGCAGAGTGCTACGAAACGCGGTTATAGTTTAGATTATCTCAAATCAGTAATGAAAAGGAACAAAGGTACTTGAAGAAACGGGAACAACCCATCTGGCTGCACTGCGCGGTCGTTCTCTCCCTCATCTGGTCGTGATGAAGGACTCTATTTTACTAACAGCGAAGCAGGAGAAGATGAAAAATTAAAAGCCTGGGAATTTTTAATCTCAGAATAAAGATTCTTCTCGTTACTCTGCTTCAAGATAGCCTTGAGCAGTCTTATCAAAAAATTGCCAGTGACGAACACCATAGCAACGATCATAGAGATCGCCATGAAGAAAACTAGAGCCACGAATAACTCAGATTGGGGGTTGAAAGAGGGAGAGTCATGGTTTTGGGGATTTTCTGGATTCATAAAAACTAAAGGTCTTCTCAATAAATTTGGGCTTCTGGTTACCAAAAACTCTCTGGAACAAATGGCACCCTAGCGTTCATTCTTCTCTCTAATTCCTGAAGAGTAATAGGTGCTGTAGGCTTCAATTCTTGCCAATGCTCTCTAGTAATTCGATAAAGAGAGCGTAGATAACTAAATCTAGCGATCGCTTCTGATAGTGCAAAAGGAGAAACATCGGGATGTTCGCGCTTGAGAAGTTCGCGATAATTAGCTTCTAACTCGGTTAAGGTGGTAGGAGAACCTAAAACTCTCATGGCAGGACTTAATTGTGTGCCATTTAAGGGCAATCCTGGTTCTAGTATGCGATGGGTTAATAGTAGTGCCGAAAAGTTTTCTGCTTGCTTGAGTTGCTCTGTTTGGGACTCAATTGTTCTTTCTTGATCCTGCAATTGCGATTCGAGCAGTTTGATTTTTGATTGAGCCTGTTGCAATTGTGATTCTACTACTTCTACTATTTCTACTTCTTCTGTGGAGGAGGAAATGGGAATTGTTTCAGCTTCAATGTCTTCTTGATTTTCATGACTTGATGATGAGAGCCATTGCAACTGAAGTTGGGCAGCATAAATGGCAAATCGGCAACGATTGAGCTTCGACGTTAACTTGATTTG
>NZ_LR214137.1 GCF_900659865.1 Hyella patelloides LEGE 07179 | reverse complement strand
ACATAAACTCCCGAAATAAATTCTCAGGGCGTAAGTCTGAGCGAGAGGGATGGCGAGGTTGCCTTATGCCAATCACGGACTCACCGATGGTCGCGCGACGGCGAAGCCGAGTCCTAAGGCGGAAGCGGTATCCGTGATGGACGCCATATCCAATTCTTTGCTTTGGGGTTTCCCCAGACTGTTGACCGCCTGCATCGGGAGACGCGCCCTCACAGCGAAAGTGAGTATGCACTTTCATTCAGTATGAAACTTGAGCAAAAAGGAGTTGTTTGATAATTTAAATCCCGAAAAAAATCCGCCCTATTTCCCTATTTATAGCTCTTCCCTACTAAATGTAACCATTGAAAGTCAAACCTACCCTTGTAAGACTTTACCATCTATCTCTGCTTCCTTATCTTGACTAGGTGATTCGGTGATTTCATCCTTCATCTTTTTTGTTGGGGTCAGACATAAACTCCGTTTCATCCCCCCAATCTTCTGATTGCCAATCTTCTGACTGCTCGATATCTAAATCATCAAGCCCTATTACGGTAGAATTATCCTCTAATTTGTCTTCATCGAGCCAATCTCCCCAATCTTCCTCATTTTTTGTGTTTTCTTCAGGATTTTGCTCTGTACTAGGTTGCTCTATTTCAATATCTATATCATCTAAAGACAAAAGATCGTTGACAATCTCATCTTCTGGATCATTAGCAGATGATAAATCGGCTGATTCTGAAGCTAAAGAAAGCTCGACAGTCTCATCAGAAAGATTATTCTCAAGGCTAGGACTAGATACTGGAGCAGGAGGCAAAGCAGTATCGGCAATTTTCCAGGTATTTATGGGAGTATAGGCTTCTCCCTTTTGTTGCTTTTGTAAAACAGCCAGCAAACGAAACATCTGTTGCAAACTTTGTAAATTCTGGCTGATAGTTTGATGTCCTTGGGTTAATTGTTGTAGATGAAACTGCTGTAGAAAGCTATATAAATCATCGCCAATTAATTGCTCACCAATTTCGTTAATAATTTCTCCTTCTACCAAATTAACGTGAGTACGCAAACATTCCCCCTCGCGAGGCTGGGAGCTATCATTACCCTGAGAAGCAACCCAAGTGGTAATATGCAATTCGGGAGCGTTACCCATCGCAATGACAAAAGCGTCATTTAGCCTGCCTTCTCTAATAGCTTGTTTAAATTCTTTACTGGATGCCATTAATTTCAATTCCTTTTACCTTAATGTAAATTAATTGCATAGAGAGAATAAGTAGTTAAGCAAAATTATTCTGTTTACACATTGTATTTTTTTATTACCCAATTACTTATACTTACTACCTATTACCTGTCTCTACCAAGTCATTTATGTAGCACAGATACTTAAATTACCTTTCTGGAAGTCTTTTATCTTCTGGTTTTGTGGTAATTTCTGTCGTTATAGATTGAGTATCATTTAACATGGCAAACATCGATTGTAGACTAGCAAGATTATTAAGTAAAATTTCTCTACCTTGTTTGACTTGCTCTAAATGAAGCTTCTGTAACTCAGCATAAGCAGGGTTACTAGCAAATTCTCTACCAATTTCGTTTTCTACTTCTCCGTCTACTATATTAATGCGAGTACGCATCCGATAGCCTGGTTGAGATGTTTC
Organism: Hyella patelloides LEGE 07179; assembly: GCF_900659865.1. GTDB lineage: Bacteria > Cyanobacteriota > Cyanobacteriia > Cyanobacteriales > Xenococcaceae > Hyella > Hyella patelloides. Next base: position 3,715 of record NZ_LR214137.1, on the reverse strand, counting down.
TCCCAATTGCCGATCTTCCTCTGAAGCGACAGAAGTAGTAATATTAAGTTCAATAGATTCACTCATGGCGATCGCTAAAGCATCAAACATCTTCCCTGCTCTAACTTTCTCTCTAAATTCTTCTAATGGTTTCATAGCTTAGTTTTTAGGTATGTAAATAGTATTGATGGACAAAAAATTTTGGTTAATCTTGCCAAAAAGCAGTGATACTGTAGCCTAACTCATTTATCATCTCAGCGAGTAGAGGCATACTTAAACCAATGACATTACTATGGCAACCTTCAATTTTCTCAATAAAAAACCCTCCTTTACCTTCAAGGGCGAAGCTACCAGCACATTTTAAAGATTCTCCTGTTGCGATATAATCTTCAATAATGCGATCGCTTATATTAGCAAAATAGACTTTGGTAGTGGCACAACGAGTAATTTTTTTATTTTGTCTTAAATCAATTAAACTGTGACCAGTATAGAGCAAGCCAGTATTGCCCCTCATTGCTTGCCAACGAGCAATTGCTACTTGCGCTGATTCGGGTTTTCCATATATTTCCCCTGCAAAGCTCAAAACTGAGTCACAGCCTAAAATTAAAACATCTTGATAGCGATTTTTAACCACTTCTGCTTTTTTTTCAGCTAAAGTTTTGACTAATTCCACCGCATCCGATAGCTGAATTTGCGACTCATCAAAATTACTTTGACAAACCGTAGGATAGATACCCGCCGTTTCTAATAAGCGACGACGAGCAGGAGAAGCAGAAGCTAAAACAAAAGAAGGTACACTAGCTAGCATGAAGCTTCCTTAATATAATTCACATCAGGTAGAAGAAATTTGAGCCCGATAATTAGGAAAAATCTTCCAACCTAACTATACTTACCTAACTGTAAAAGACTTAGCAGCTATTTCAAAGGTTTCTTTTACTGTTGACCAACGCCTATCAGTAGTAGAAAGATTAAAAGTAAACAATTTACCACGACTCACCGCCACACTAGCAATATTATGTCTGATGGGTTCATCAGGATTTTCTACTTCATATTCTAATATGTAATAGGTTTTATCTTTGCCTTCTCTGGCTTCTGCGGAGATAAAATCAGTTTCTCTGTCGCTATCAGGATTATTTACCGCTTTTAAAAAACGATAACCTACATCTGTAGGAGAGCCTAAATCTTCCAGAGTTTTACCTTCAGGAACATCACTAATAATAACGCTGAGATTTTCAGTTCTTTCTACCAAGTCACGATAAACCAAATCAACCCCAGCAGAGGCATTTTTAACTGTTACAGGAAGCCAGCCATTAGGATATAAAAACTCATATCCTTGAGCAGTATTGACATAACTCTGCAAACCACTAACACCAGCCGAACAGCTAGAAATTAGAGTAGTCAGAGAAATTAAGCATAGAGTTACTAATAATCTCAACATTTTGGTACTTTTGTTTGTTTATACTAAGTTGCTTTTATCGAGATAATATTATCTCGCGCAGAGGCGCAAAGACGCAAAGAAAACGCGGATAGTGAAATTATAGGTGTAAGCGCGACTCGGTGTTATTGGAGCAAAGCGCGATCTTAACAGGTTAATTTTACGATAAATAGTGAAGGAATAAGGATCGAGAAGCGAGAAAACCGAGAAGATGAAGAAGTGAGGAGATAGAGAAGACAAAACAAACAACACTGATAAATCATCTGCATTCATCTAGATTTATCTGTATAAAGGCTGTGGACTAAAAAAATAATTGCCCATTTTTGCTCGGCTAAGCTGGGCAATTGGCAATCGCTCATGTCTGAAACATAGACTCAGCATACTATCTCTATTCAATTTGATTTGGTCTAACTCTTCTTTTCTACAACTCAATATTTTGTCGAGTTATCTTAGTTTATTTTCTTTTGACCAAAAGTATTTTACTTTTGTTTCAACTTTGTCACTTTTTTTGATTAATCTATATTTTAATAGCTCATTTTCACCATTCGCCAGGAAAAAATTATGAACGGTAATTTAACTTTGTTTAAGATAATTTCATCACTAATATTACTCATAGGGCTCTTGGCACCAGTAAAGGCAGCCCAGGCAGCTAGTAGTGATGCTTCAGCCAAGGAAACTTCTAACAAACAAGAAACTTTAAAGGATGAAAAAGTAACTGAAGATCACGGTCAAGCTGTTGTAACAACTAAGAAACTTCTTTCTAAAAAAGCCCAAGAAATTGAATTCTATAGTTTTTTGGGTATCATTGGTTGCAGTATCCTTATTCCAGAGTTTTTACACAATAACAAGAAGAATCGTCAAAATGCACAGGAAAATAGCCATAAAACAGAGCCAGCTGTCCCCGCTTTAGAGGTGGTTTACAGCAATAATCAAGAAAAAATTAAATTAGAAAATCAAAGCGAATCAGATCGAGAAGCTGCCTAACAAATCATCTCAATAAAATAGAAAAACTGAAGTAATAAGGGAAAATAAGATGAATAACACGATCGGTTTTCAAGGTCAATCTCGTTCCTTTGAATCTAAATTTAGTGTCAAGCGAATGTTTCGTCATCTCGATAACTTTCAAGACTTAATCGTCTTTGGTTGCTGTATCCTTTTAGTATTTGAAATGATGCTAATGTTGGCGAATACTTTTCTAGGTTTAAGAGCAGGTACGAGCGTTCAAGATATTACTGCTCAGAGTCTTTTTTTGCTGATTTTAGTAGAATTATTTCGGCTTCTAGCGGTCTATTTGAAGCATCATAGGATATATGTGGGTATAGCTGTAGAGGTTGCGGTTGTATCTGTCCTACGGGAGATAATTGTTGAAGGTTTAATTCACATGGATGTGCCACACGTCTTTGCAATCTGCGTTTTCTTATCTGTTTTAGGGGGCTTAATGTTCGTTAGCCATAAAGTTGAAGATGTGCCGATAGAACATTAGTATGGTAAGTCTAATTTCTCAAAAGCATTACAGTATGGCAAAAGTAGACAACCATAGTCATCAAAATCTGGAGTTGCAAGATGAATTGACCACATAAAAGCTAAAGCTTGAAATAAAAAATAGACCCTATTTAGCAAGCACTTTACTTTACCAAATTTTGCCAGTTAATTTGGTTCTATACTCAATCCGATTCCCTGTGCCTTTGTGGAAAATAACGGTCTAAAATGTCTAGCACTCTAGCTTGTGGTTCATCTATCTGATTAAATTGACAATAAAAATCAGATTGCCTTTCATAGAAATCGGCGTGATACTAACTCTCTATGAAAATGCCTTAAATCAGATTTGATTCCTTTGCCCCCATTCGTCCCGTCAAGCGGGATAATAAATATCAAAGTCTTTGCGCGAGATTTAAGCTTAAAATATTAAGCGCAACTTTAAGGATAAATAGTAGGGCAACGAGTTAAACTGGCTAAAAAGTTATATAACTCTCTGTCTATCTTTTTGCCACTGTTGCTTTATGTAGCTCATATTTATTATTAGTATTTTAATTGTCTTAGCATTAGAGGCAATTCGTTATTTGAGTTTTTCGTCAGACATAAATCTAATATCAAGCAGATATTTAAAACATTGTCATTGCGTCTGACATCATCAAATAATACCAATTTCCTAAACTTAGACTACACTTAAAGAGAAAGGGATAAAAGCGATCGCGAACTATGTCAGGAGTAGTAAAAATTGAGATAACTGAATCGGCAGAAACTCTCAAAAAACTGTTAATAAATGCCAGTACAGCACAAGAGAAAGAAAGAATTCAAACT
>NZ_LR214136.1 GCF_900659865.1 Hyella patelloides LEGE 07179 | reverse complement strand
TTCTGGAGTTACAATATCTGGGGAGACATTTGTAATAAAATAATCAATATCTGTAGCCATTGAAAAAGTATCCGCATCTCCTACGATAGCAACAATTCTTTTTTCTTTGAAGGCAGCAATTTCAACTTCTTCTGTTGTCACCCAAACTTTTTTTGGTTTATCTAAATTTAGCGTTACTTGTGTAAAAGCATCTTCTGATAAGCTTTCTGCAAACTTATCTATTCGCATGAATGCAATATTATCTCTTTGATTAACAGTAATTTTTCTATTTTTAGCTATTCCCCCTAAATAATTCAATTTTCTTGTATCGAGCTTCGATAAAAAAGTCGTATTGTTCCCATATCCTGAATCAATTAAGACTATTCCTGGTTTATATCCTCTTTCAAGAGTTTTATCAATTAAACTTAAAGCTAACTCTGGTTTTTTCTTAAATTCTGGGTCTTTCTTTCCGAATGGTAACGAATTACCATGTTGATATAATTCTATGTCTAAAGGTAAGCTTTTTTTTCCATCATAAAGCGGTGCGACCCTGGCGAGGTTTCCTCGCCCAAGGAACGCGCACCAAGACGATGTGTTGTTACCACTACATTTCCATTATCAGTTTTACCGATTTCCCCGATGTACTGACGACCTACTCCTGCTGTAAAATTTCCACTGTCTTGATGCGCGTTCCCTTGCGCCTGTCGTCGGCGCGGGGTCGCATCGCTTTTTCTATGTCCACTATCGTCAACAATTAGACTAAATCCTTGACTGATTCTAGTTTGGTTGGATTTACTCATTACTTCTAAGCGACGCTCGTTAATCTTGTCTGCTGACCAAGTTGCTTCAGTCAAGAAGCGATGCAGCGCGGTCTTGGGGGTTTCCCCCATGAGCGACTGCATCAAGACAATGGTGTAATTTGTGGTATGTGACTTCTACCGAGTCTCTCGCGATTTGAGATAGATTTTTTCGCTGACTTTCTCCCAATAATCATGCCTTTATAGTGTCTGAACTCCCTTTTCTGAGCTTTAGTCCTAAGTAAATCATCGAACTTTTTACACCATCGCTTCATTGCACGGGGGCATGGCTGCGGGAGTAGTTTCTTTCATGATGGCGAACGCTATAATTAGTAATGCTCAAGTCACTTAGCACAATCATTATACCTTATTATGACTATCAAAATTGTTTAAGTCCCGTTAGTTGAAAGAGGGCTAATTTTAAGACCAGAAAAGGTTAAAGGGAAAAGTAACGAAATTACCGCAATACCTAAACTAATTGAGACTTTAGCCGTTGAAGGAGTAGTTTTTGCCTTTGATGCAATCGTGCGACCTGTTCAGCTTAACTATTAATGTATTACATCATTTATAGGAACGCTGAGTTTAATTTCAGAACCTTGAAATTTAAATAACTCTTGATTCATGTGGGTTCAATTCCCACCGACGAGTGAGACGTTTGAATCCCTCGACTACGTGCTTAGAAGTAACATCATCTTGGTGCGAAGCTAGTCGAAAAGCGGATAGCTAGTAGCCAAAACTGGTAACTCTGCAAGGGAAGTTGTCTATGCTCAACATGGGTAAGACAGTTTAACTCAATTGAGGTGTCTTACGGTTAGCTACCAAGCTAATTCTAACCATTCGTAAACTTCGTGACAAAGAAGTAGTGGAAATGGCTTTTACACTACAGCCAAAAGGCAATTAGAGGTTTTTATTGAGATTTTAATTGTCTAAATAAAATGTTATCAAAATGTCGGCCTTTGATAATCTCACCATTATACCTCTCGGAGTATAGATTGGGGGCTAAGGACAACGCGAAATGATGATAGGGAACAGGATAACCCCATGCTTCTGTCAATAAACGACAAGTCAGATGTGAAGCGCAAGAAGTATGGGAGTAGGATGCAGTAAAAAGCCAATGCCTAGCCTGAAATATCAAACAGGCAATGCCTGACAAGGATGCGCGTAATTCGCGGGATCTGCGCTCCGTACTGCCCTGAGTCTGATTAAGGTTCTAAGTACTTCTTAAAAGACTAATACAGAATACTGACACAACTGTTTAACAGGTAAAATCCATTACGTATACAAATTGCGAGACTAATAGGTTTCGGATTTTCCTCTCGCATAACCCTTCGGTTAACAGCTTGCAAAATGTCATTTTACTGTGGTTTAGAGAAGGAAAATAGAGTACTGAAAAGCCAGGAGGAGCGCATTGCGGTGAAAGTCGCATGATGCGTTTTGAATGGGAGTGTCAGAGGGCGACCTCTGGCTCGACCCCTAACAATACACAAAAAAACGATTGAGACAATTATTGAGAGCAAAAACCATTATCTTGCAGCATCTCATTGGAAACCAGCCTAAACTATATCGATCTGTTCAAGCACAGTTTACTGAACATGACAGTTTTGACAGTATCTGCAAAGGGCATGGAAGAATAGAAAAACGAAAAGTCAGCACTGCTTATATAGATTTAAAGTTACCTGAATGGTTGAGTGTCAAGACAGTCATCAAAGTAGAATCTGAACGTCAACTTAGAGCTAAAACCGAGTTTAGTACTAGATACTATATCTCTGACCTAACAGAATCAGCATTAAAGTTCTATCAAAGAATTCGCGGTTACTGGGGCGTAGAAAATCAAGTTCACTATGTTCGTGACGTTACCCAAGGGGAAGACAAATCGAGGATTCGGACTGACCCTTTGCCTCAGATTTTAGCGGAAGCACGTAACTTAGCTCTCAATTTATATCGGGATGCTGGATTTGACAACATGGCTCAGGCACAACGTCAGTGTCAATTTAGCCTTAAGCACATTACGTCTCTTTTTAGAATGAAATAGCCCTGTATATAATGCCTGGTCTTTTTTTACTTTACAGAAAAGATAATCTTAAATCAGGTTTTTATGATGTCGCTTAAATTACTCTTTTTTACCCGTTTGACTATATGGGAATAATAGGTAAGTGAGTAATTTTTGAGTATAAGTAGGCTTTTGACTTAGGTTTGTCCTGGGTGAAAGTCTTAGGAATATAGACGCGAGGATATATGGGTCGCCTGGGACTCGAACCCAGGACAAGCCGGTTAAAAGCCGGATACTCTACCAACTGAGTTAGCGACCCAGAACAAATTTGGTTTTGTCCAACGATTTATAATCCTAACAGAACTTTTTTAGAAAGACAAGTAAAGAATCAAATTTGTTCGCAAATCATTTCTACATCAGCTTTGCAGCTTGTACCAGGTTTCACGATCATTATTTGTTCTCCTGTATTAATTCCATTACGAGGCGCACTCCAAGGTTCAACACAGATAAAATTCTTGCCCTTAACCGTCCAAAAAACCAGAGTAGAGAAAAGATCGGAGTATTTAATTGTTACTTTTTTTTGGCGATCGCGATCGCTAAATGAAGTACTATTAGCTGTTATGGAGGTAAAAGCAGCATCTATTTCATCTTTTTGATAATCGAACTCTCCTGAAAATTTTATGGTAGCCTTGCTGAGGTTATCTGTATACTCAGTTCCAGGAATCTCTACCTCTAGTTTTTGTTTATCTCCGATCTGGAAATAGGGATGAAAACCAGCCGAAAAAGGCATTTCAACCTCTGAATTATTAGTGTAAGTCTGCGAAATTTTGACACTGTTACCCCGTAACTCGTAGGTATAGCTAACTGCAAATTCAAAAGGATAAACCCTTAAAGTCTCTTGATCGCTTTCTAGGGTGATGGTGATACTGGCGCAATTACTGTTATTTGTTTCTCTCACTTTCCAAGGTATACGACGACCAAAGCCATGCTGCACCAATTTGTATGATTCCCCTTGGTAGTTGAAAGTATCATAGGGTAAGTTACCGCAGATAGGAAATAAAATGGGGACACCCCCTCGGACAGTCTTAGTGGGGTCAGCATATCTTTCTTCATCCAAATACAAAATTTCTCGATCGTTGATGCGCCAGCGAGTAATAATTCCTCCTCTTTCTGGTACTACCTCGATCTGAGACTTAGCCTCTTCGTCGGTCAGGATATAGGTATGATAATGTTTTTGCTCTTGAGAAATAGTAAACACTTTGAGTAGATTCCTCTAATAAAGTTATTCTTCTTTCACTTTAGAAGTTTCTACCATTGTTTCTGCGTTTTTGAGGTCATTTTCTTTAGCTTTAAGGCTTTTTTGTAGCTTGGGCGACAACCAATCATAGTATTGTGGGTATACAGGTAAACGAGGTATCAATTCCCAACCCATCGGTTTCAAAATAGTTTTTAAATATTTAGCAGTCAGATGAGGATAATCGGGATTTACTTCATCTCTGGGGCTAATACCACCCAAATCTCTAGCACCTGCTTCTATACAAGCCCAAAGTAACTCTGGTGTTCCGATTAAGTTTGGTGGTATTTGAATCGTAATATTTTCGGGTAAAATGCTTCTGGAATCTGCGATTAATGCTGGTAAATCTTCAAGAGGAAAATTCTCATTTTGATAACTTTGCTGACTGCCTAAACTGTGGGGCTGTAAGATAACTTCCTGAATATGACCCCATTGTTTCTGGATTTTCGCGATCGCTGATAAACTTGTAATACGATCTGTTTTAGTTTCCCCAATACCTAACAGCAATCCTGTTGTAAAAGGAATTTGTAATTTTCCTGCCCATTCTAGCTGTTGTAGGCGTGTTTCTGGTCGTTTACTGGGTGCATACTTATGAACAGTTTTCAGTAAAGTGGGTGTTAATTGCTCTAGCATCAGCCCCATAGATACGTTAACTCCTTTTAACCTCTCCATCTCCAACAAACTAAGAGGACCCACATTGGTATGGGGTAAAAAGCCCATAGATAATGCTAATTCACAAATATTCTCAATTCTTTGAAACCAATCCTCACGCCTTGCAGAATTGGGGTGTACTTCTCCACTAAGCACTAAAATCTCAATAACTTCTTTTGGTAAGAGCTTTTTGAAAACACTTTTTGCTTCAGTCATTGTCAGCCAAGAATCTTTACCAATATCGACTCGAAAATTGCAGTAACTACATCGATTGAAACACTCGTAAGTCGGAACTATTGTGTAGGCGGGACTATAGGTAATTTTGTGGCTCATAATCAATCATTAAAATAACTAATACTTGATATAAGTAAATATTTTGTTAGAAAGGGTTTACAAAACTCTAACTTTTCTCTAATATTAAAGGTGTCAAAGCAAACGAACCTTGACAATTAAATACATAAAGGAATTATAAATTTTATGACTACTACTCTACAGCAGCGCGAAAGCGCCAGCTCTTGGGAGAAGTTTTGTCAGTGGGTTACTAGCACTAACAACCGCCTCTACGTAGGTTGGTTTGGTGTGTTGATGATCCCCTGTCTTCTCGCAGCTACTACTTGCTTCATCATTGCTTTCG
>NZ_LR214135.1 GCF_900659865.1 Hyella patelloides LEGE 07179 | reverse complement strand
AATAGTAAATTTAGTTTTTTCAGCAATTTATAAGACAATTTTTGATAGCAGATAATGAGAATTGATATAATCTTGTAGCGGGATGGGAGTACTTCCTTATTTCTCAATACCGTTCGGTTAAGCCCCCCAGCCCCCAACTTTGAGGGAGTTATATTTGTGAAAGTCCCCCAGGATTGGGGGATTTAGGGGGCGGACAAAATAACTTGAGATACTAACCGAACAGTATTGCCTTATTTCTTACTCTCAAAAAAATACCGCCAGCTTATTAATGATAAACAGGCGGTTTAAAACAGATGAACTTTCTATTTTTAAATTACATAGAAGAGCCGACACCTACGTAAGAACCATAGAAAAAAGTTCCAACAACAGCGATTATGCCTAAGCCAGCTACAGTAGCTACAATCCATAAAGGGATTCTTCCTTCTGCGAACATTATTATTTCCTCCTACTGGGATAATGATTAGTAAAATGATGATTTTGATTTCTAATTAATTAAAGAAATAACTAGAGAAAAGAACGCCTAGAACTGCAATTAGAAGCAATCCCAAGTAAAGGGAAGTTCTATTAAGTTCTACGGGTTGTCTATTGGGATTGGTGTTTCTATCCATGATGATTAATTTTTATCTTTGAACAAACTGCATAGCTGCGATCGCACCTAAGAAAAATACCGTAGGTACTGCAAGGGTGTGTATTGCCAACCATCTAACAGTGAAGATGGGGTAAGATACGGGTTGATTAGCAGGACTGTTTGTCATTTTTATGTCACCTAAATTATTTTGTTACTATTCACGTATTCCCAAGGGGCTAGCTGGTACGCCCCATTTGCACAAAACTAAACAGTGTAAACGCTTATGTTAAGTGCGGGATCGCTCGTCTTATTGATTAAACTCTTTGATTTGCTCTTTTGCCTCAAAGCGATCGCTAAGAATAGGTAATTCTACACGGTCTTGAGTATAGTATTCATCAGGGCGAGGAGTACCGAAAGCATCATAAGCTAATCCAGTACTTACAAAAAACCAGCCGGCAATAAACAGCATCGGGATAGTGACGCTGTGAATTACCCAATAACGGATACTAGTGATAATATCGGAAAATGGTCTTTCGCCAGTAGTACCTGCCATAATTTATTTTCTCCTTCCTTAAAAGTTATTTAACATACTTTACATAATACGCAACTAAATGGTTCTCCCACAACTATGCAAGAGAATTAAGCTGCTTCTGAGTTGGGTTCGTATTTAAGTAGATAACCTCTTTCCCCCAGCACAAAGCCTTGTTCTGGAGAATTAAAGACTACTTTGTAGAGATTTGAAGGAACGTCTTCAATCTCTCTATCTTTGAGCCAAGTTTCACCATTATCAGAGCTATAAAGTAAGTTTCCGCTACCTCCTGCAACCCAAAGTTCATCAGAAGTACGATAACCCACATCTAATAAACCCCAACTGGCAGAAAATTCAGGATAAATCGCTTCACCCCAATCTCCTTCGTCTCCAGTTTCACTAAACTGTACTACACCACCACGAGCTAACAACCATAAGTTACTACTTTGGTCAAAGCCCATATTTTGTAGTCTACGAGAAGAGTTACGATTGTGAGGAGTCCATTCTGTATCTCCTGGTGTCCAGGTAGAGTAAAAGTTCCCTTTATTAGAAACTGCTACATACTCTCCATTAGGAGAACGAGTAATGTTACGAGCTACCCCTACTGCACCTTCGACTAAGGCTTTCCAGTTTTTACCACCATCGGTCGTTTTATAGATAGCACCTAAATCAGTAACCATTTCAGCCGTATTATCAGCTAAAGCAATAATACCATCTGGGCTTCCTGGTAGTTTACTGCTTAAAGCTATTCTAGACCAAGTAGTACCACCATCATCAGTGTGCAGTAAGATAGAAGGTTTTCCCACAATCCAACCTTCTTGACCAGAAAAACTAACTGCATCAAAGGCAATTTTTGCATCGCCCAAATCAATGGTTTTTTGTTCCCAATTGTTACCACCGTCATTGGTTTCAAACAGAGTTGCTTGAGTACCAACTAGCCAACCGCGATCTGAATTATCTACGAACGCGATATCAGCAAAAATGGATTCCGTAGGTAAAGTTAGAACTTTCCAAGGATTGCTACTGAGGGATGGAACTTCACTACAACTAATACAAAATACACAAACAGCGACTAATGCCACTACTTGTTGCAATTTTTTCAGTAATTGTTTCATATGGTCTCTACTATAATTTTCCATTTAAAGAGGTTTTGATAAATTGCCATTAAACCCTAAAAAACTCCGTAGTTTAAAAGCGGAGTCTCTAAGAATTAATGACTGGGTTTTTGCCAAGTTAGAATACTATTTACTTTTCTTGTTCCTCAACTAAAAAAGTTTCTTTATACCTGATGTCTAAATTAACTAAGACCGTATAAACTGAGGAAAAATAAGAAACCCAAACCCAACGCACCAAAAATAAGCAAGTTCTTTTGACCAGGAGTCAAACGATTAACTCCAAATCCATAATCTAAATTTTCGGCAAATCCTGAAGGTGCGCCTACTCCACCAATGTCCATAAATTGGCTTTTGGGTACTCCGCAAACAGGACAACGCCAAGCATCGGGTAAATCTGTAAAAAGCGTCCCTGACTCAATATTATTTTGGTTGTCTCCTTTTGCTGGTTCGTATACGTAACCACAGGCGCGACATTCGTAACTAGAAGGAGCTTGTTCCGCTAGAGTTTTTTCGCTACTAGCAGAGGCTTGTTCTACTAAAGGTTTTTCGTTAGCTGGTTCGCTCATTATTTTAATAAGATATAACAAATCTTAAAATATCCTTTAAGAATTATCGCACAAAATAAAGAACAGGAATAAATTATTCATGAACTATCATGTTATTTACGATGGCAATTGCAACCTTTGTGTAACTTTTACCAAGCTATTAGCAAAGTTCGATCGCGGTCAGATTTTTGACTATGTACCCATGCAAGATGAAGCTACATTAGAACAATTTGACATCACCGATCGAGATTGTCAGATGGGGATGATTTTGATTGATGGTCAGCAAACCGAAAGACGATGGCAAGGTAGTAGTGCAGCCGAAGAAATTGGGAGATTATTGCCTTTAGGAGATGCTTTTGTGGCAGCTTATCGCAGTATACCAGGAATGAAATGGATTGGCGATCGCACTTATGAGCAGGTGAGAGATAATCGTTACAGTTGGTTTGGTAAAACAGAATCTACTTACTATTCTGATTATCCTTTTGGTTGTAATGATAAATCATAATTAGCCAAAATTAAGATTAGGTGAGATCGCTTTTTTGACAACTAATTTGCTAATGTAACAATGGAGATTAAGGAGTTACTTAATTAATTTTACTTCTGAAAAAGCTAGTTTATAAGATTAATTTTTTTTGAGAAAGTAGATTGTAAAATAGTATTTATCAGACCTTCAGAGATAGTAGTTAACTTATTGTAGAGTTTCCAAAATAGAGATTATTTATTACATGATTTACCTGATGTTAAAAATATTTTTTTAGATTAAAATCTGGACAGCAGAGATCGTCAAAGAAGTAGATAGACAGGATAATGAGGCAAGAAAGAATAAATACTTCAACAGGAAGACCCATCTTAATCGTTGAGTCTTTTGAATCCAGAAAAACTATTACTCTTAATGTTAATATTTTTTCTATTGGGCGCAATCCTAAATGTTCTTTAGTAATTAACCATAAGTTGGTGTCTCGTCATCATGCTACTATCGCTTGGTTAAGAGATAAAGATCATCATAATAAGTATGCTTATTGGATAATTGACGGTAAAGGTCAAAGACAAAGAAGTAAAAATGGTATCTTAGTTAATGGAGTAAAAACATCACTACATCATTTGCATTCTGGAGATATTATTTCTCTTGGTAATCATACCAAAATTACTTATAGTCATATCGCTGATACTACCGAGAACCTTCAAATTTTCGATACTGTTTATTATTTATAGTACTAGCCAAATATAGAATTTTTCTAAGTTTTTTTAGCGTTTTTCTCTAAAATTATTTTAAAGAGTGTAAAAGTGTTTTTACTGCATTAACGATTAATTGTGGTTCATCTGTCCAAACAAAGTGACTACTACGACTAGCATTTATTTGACTATAATTAGTAGATAGTAAACTTAAATCATGGTGTATTTTATTTCGGAAACTATCAGTTATTTTTAACGGTAATAGCCAAGTAAAGATATTTCTTTTCAAGAAAGTTTTAGATTTTATATTAATAATTGGTATTCCATCTAAGTCATTAGCTGGTTTTAAATACTCGCCACTTTTATCGAGATGCCACAGTTCTTGTGCCATTGTCAGCCAATGCCGAGAACGATAAAATGATCGCTTTACTTGTTGCCTAGTGGTTTTTTCAAACTTACTAAGCTCTGGTTTAATAACTTCAAAAACTCCCCAATTACCTAAAATACGCACAATACCGAGAAAAGCACCCACAATAGAAATAATAAAACCTGAAAAGAAAAAAGCTTTCAAAGCAATAATTGGTAGAGGCATATCTAGCATTGCTGATTCATGTAAGCCATCAACAAAAATAATACCTGTAACTTTTTCAGGATGTTTATGAGCATAAAGTCTCATATTATAACTCCCAAAAGAATCGCCAATTAAAATCAAGGGTGGTTCAATATTTGCTTTAGTTAAAAGTAAGTCTAATTCTATAGTAATGTTATCACTATTGCGAGGTAAAAAACTGCGATCGCTACAACCATAGCCAGCACGATCGTAAATACAAACTTTGGTTAACTTAGCTAAATCATCAATTAAGAAATAACCATCAAGTCCACCCAAGCTATGATCTAACACTACAGTCGGTTTTCCTTCTCCTTTATTGTATAAGTGTAAGCGATAACCTCCAATATCAATCAATTCTCCTGGGGGTATTTGCTGTTTGTTTTCTTTCTTAGTAGCAATTAAATGATATATTGTGGTACAAAACAAAATTAAATATTGTATGTGGTTAAACATTCTTTTAAACGCTATATAATTTTTTATTTAGAATAATCATATTTATTATTAGAAAAATTTTAGCAAATGGTTTTTAAATTAGAAAATGTTGTTCCTTGGGGAAGGTCATTAGCAGATTATCAGAAGATGTTTAATCTTAGCGATGATGACTTGCAATCATCTATTCTTGATTGTGGAGGAGGTCCTTCTAGTTTTAATGCAGAAATGACTCGTCAAAAAAATCAAGTAATTTCTTGTGACCCTATTTATACAGCGGTTTGCATCTAAATGTGGGACAATCAAGCATTGTAAAAGTAGATCGTAAATGAAAGCTTATTCGGTGGATTTTCGAGAGAAGATAGTCAGCGCGATCGAGAAAGGTGATAGTTCAGT
>NZ_LR214134.1 GCF_900659865.1 Hyella patelloides LEGE 07179 | reverse complement strand
TTTTTTGCCAAGCATAACTATACAAGATACATAATAACCAGAAGTAAATTATCGCGATGTTACTAACTAAAACTAGATATCATTAATTACTGATTTATATAATGTTAATCTGAATTAAATTAACGTAACACTGTTTTTCAACAGAACAGCAATTATTGATAATTTACACCTGTGATTACATATCTACTTTGTAGAAATATCATGATTACCTATTGTGTTATCACAAATTGCTTTGCACCGCTAGCCTTAAATTCCCATGATATTTTTGTAAAAGTTGTTCTCCATCTTCTGCATTTAAACCAGTCCATTCCATTAGTAAAGCCAGTTTGACTTTTTGTTTACTTCGTTGTAGTAATTCTTGTGCTTGTTGACGGTTTAAATCAGTTAAATCACAAAGAATGCGAATAGCGCGATCGCGTAGTTTAGTATTCGTTACTGAAACATCAATCATTCGATTGCCATAAACTTTGCCTAAACGTACCATAACTCCTGTGGAAATAATATTCAATGCCATTTTGGTAGCTGTTCCTGCTTTAAGCCTGGTTGAACCCGCTAAAACTTCTGCACCCACTAGCAAGCGAATATCAAGATCTGCATCGATAGCTACTTGTTCGTTAGGTACACAACTCATTGCTATGGTGGTCGCACCTCTTTCTTTAGCTGCTTGTAACGCACCATGAACATAAGGGGTTGTACCTCCTGCGGTAATTCCAATTACTATATCTAAATTAGTAATCTGGTGATAAGCGATCGCAGATTCGCCATCTTCGGGCAGATCTTCTAAGTCTTCGGAACTTCTAACTAATGCACCCGCACCACCCGCAATAATGCCCTGTACTAATTCAGGAGAAGTACAAAAAGTAGGGGGACATTCTGCTGCATCTAACACTCCTAATCTTCCGCTTGTTCCTGCACCAACGTAATATAGCTTTCCTCCTCGACTCAAAGCATTACTTCCTGCTTCAATAGCTGCTGCGAGGGAAGTTCGAGCTTCAGCGATCGCTTTAAGGGTTTTAGCATCTTCTTGATTGAAGAGATCGACTATTTCTAAAGGAGAGAGGCTGTCTAAATTATGACTTTCGGGATTAATCTGTTCTGTTAGGAGATGTCCCCTCGATTCCAAGTTTTCCATCTTGCTGCTAATAAAATTAAGACCTTTAACTTACCTTAATAATGGAGCAATAGAAATGATTTTTGTGTAAATAATTTCAAACAGATAGTAATCAAGGATGAGGAAGTAAAAAGTAATACAATTTCTCAACAGCGCGATTATTCAAGATGAGGAAACCTCATCGAATCTCGCACTCAAAACTATCATCTAGAGACTTGAGTTCGAGATAAGACAAAAGTAGTACAAAAAAGCTATCTAAATTCAGCACGAGATCGTTTTGGAAGGCGTGGGTTTCCTCTACTTTCTTAGTCACCGTTACTCCGCCTTAAAAAGCGGTGCGCGGGGATGGGGGGACTTCAACAGACCGCAATCAACTGTGGGAAGCAAAACATCAAACCAGAAAAGTCCCCCCTATCCACCCCTGCCGAGGTTTCCTCGGCTAAGGAACGCGCACCAAGAGAAGACGGAGACGGCACGTGACCGTTGGTCAAGAGACATACATCAAGAAACGCGCACCAAAAGAGACAACAAAAAATAAAGTATTATAGTTTTTTACGCTTGCTCACTTAATAATTTATGAATTTAAAAAGATTTATATCTATAGTTATTAGCACTGCACTTTTATTTTATTTATATTCTCGTATTGAAATAAATAGGCTCTGGGAAGTATTTCAAAATTGCGATGCTCTGTGGATGACTATCAGCTTAGGAATGGTTATTCCCTTAACTTTATTTACCTCTTGGCGATTGCAACAATTAATGCCCAAAGGAACTAATTTAAGCTTTCTCGAAGCCAATCGCTTAATTTTAGGTTCTAGCGTTTTAAATATGGTGTTGCCTTCCAAGATGGGAGACATTGCCAAAGCTTACTTTATGCGAGAAAGAGACAACTTAAGTGGTAGTTTATCCCTAGTAATTGTTATTTTTGAAAAAGCTTGCGATATGCTTTCTTTATTATTATGGTGTATTTTTGGCTTATTTTTTTACTCAGAAAAAAATACTTTCTTTTGGGGAATAACTGCCATTATTACTGGAGGCTTTATTGTTGGAGTTTTTCTTTTAGGATGGGGTGCTTTTGCTAATTTCTTTTTTATTTTATGCAGCAAAATTGTTCCTCAAGGAATTAAAAATAAGCTGCAACAGATGCAACAGTCTTGGTCAGAAATGCATAATTATTTTTGGAGCGATCGCAAACAATTAGCAATTATTACTATTACTTCTATTTTTATTTGGTTTCTCCATCTATTACAGATTTGGTTATTTATTCTGGCACTTAAAGCTTGGACTCCTTTTATTGTCAGTTTAGCTTTGTCTCCATTGTCAATTTTGGCAGGATTATTACCGTTTACTTTTGCTGGCGTTGGTACTCGCGATGCAGCCTTAATCTGGTTTTATCAACCTTATTTTAATGAAACTGTCGGTGCAGCTTTAGGTTTACTATGTACCTCTCGTTATTTTCTTCCAGCTATTATTGGCTTACCATTTTTAGGGCAAATGATGGCAACAGTAAAGCAATATCAAAAACCGTCTTAAAATTGTTCTACGTTATCCCACTAAGTAACAGTCCAGAATTGGTCTACTTTTTACAGCCGTTCTGATAGAGAGTTTAATCCCTTGCAATAAGTAGCTTAAGGAGGAAGCGATAAAAACTCCTTTCCCTTCTAGCCTGATATGACACTGCCTACATATTTGGCATCGCTCCCCTTCAATATGTAGTGCGAAAACACAACGACATAACTTCTCTACAGTGTTTTTTTCCTAAATAATATTATAACAATAATTTTTGATTTCAAATCTTAAGTAAGAATTAAAAAATTGTTGTTTACTATTAGAAAAAATTGCATTTAAATTAATTTTTGTTAAATTAAAGAAATATTAGTTTTGGAAAATCAATAAACTTGATTACTTTTATTTATGACTCTAGATTTAGCAGATTAAATCTTGTAAAAAACACAATTATTTCCTTGGCTCCTGTTCAACTTTCATCGTCCCATTTTGAGACAATATTTGGTTGTTTTTCCCAATCTGGGCAATGGTCATCTTCTACACCATGAGGATGCATAGCACACACTAAAATTTGACCGTTATAAGATTGACCGTGGTAGTTACAACAACCTATACAAGCAGCATAGTTATTTTTACTAGGAGTTTCTGTAGTAATTTCCACAAACTCAGAATCGTCTACCAAGTTTTCGATATCTTCCCAGAGACTAAGCTCAAGTTCGAGATTAGTCTCTGTCATAAAATCCACAAAATCTTCTACACAGCGATCTACTTCTGTAACCAAAGTATCTTGTACTTGTCCACTAAATTCTTCCAAAGCATCTGCTACTTCTTCTGTAAAAGATTCCACTGCTTGATTGAAATCATGAAAAAACTTTTCCAAAGTCACAGTAGTTTTTTCTAATTGTTGCCACCAATCTTTTTGCCAATCATCCATAGTACTAATTCAATAAAAAAAATTGTAACTAAAGTAATAATCAAGAATAGTTATTCTCGTTGTAAGCGACGCAACTCTTCTTGTAAAGATGCCACTCGATCTTTCAGACTATCTACGTTATCAGATTTTTCCGCTTCTGGCTCTTCTTCGCTAATAATTTCGATGACTCTAGGCTCTTTTTTTTCTGTGTTAGTTTCCGAAGATTGCACTACATCTTGTTGGGCTTGCTGTACCATTTCATCAACAAATTTACGCGCCTCATCCACATTCATTTCACCACGAGCAATCATCTCATCAGCTAATTTTTGCGATTGAGCCTTAATTTCAACAAGAGTATCTCCTGCTTTCTCCTGAGCATAAGAGGCAAAACCCACTCCCATGTAAAAAGCTTTTTTTACTATATCTTCAAAACCAGCCATGCCAACTTCTCCTTTGCTAATCAGTACTTATCTGATTTTTATTGTAAATAACCTGCGATTAAAATATCGCAATCAACGGTTTGTACGGTGACTCTCTTTAAGGATAAAGCATTACTCATTTGAGTTATACCCAAATCTCCCACTGGAGAAGGTGCGGTTTGCCCTCCCACAATTTTGGGCGCAATAAAAGCCATTATTTTCTGAATTGTACCATCTGCGATCGCATTTGCAGCTAAGACACCACCACATTCCCACAAGACTTTTGATAGCCCTCGTTCATAAAGATTTTGATTAACTGCTTGAGGAGTTACCAAGTCCAACTGGACAATCTCTACTCCTTTTTCTAATAATAGATGTTGTAATGGGGGGTTGCTGTCTTTTTCGGTAAAAATTAAAGTAGGTGCAACCATTACATCCCATAATTTACAGTCTTCAGGTAAATTTAAACTATGGCTCATGACCACTCGCAGAGGATTGTGTTCAGCTACTCCATGAGTAGTTAACTGAGGGTTGTCTTTCCTAACCGTATTACCGCCAATAATTACCGCATCGCAAGTACTCCTAAGCTGATGTACCCGATGACGAGAGGCTTTACTTGTCACCCAAGCACTATGTCCTGTAGTCGCTGCAATTTTACCATCTAGGGTCATGGCATATTTTAAAATCCCCAGAGGTTTTTGTTGCTCAATGCGGTGAATAAAAGCCTCATTTAACTCACGACAAGCAGCCTCTTCCACACCTACAATCACTTCTATTCCTGCATTCCGTAACTTTTTAATTCCACTACCAGAAACACGAGAATCACAATCTACCATTCCCACCACTACTTTAGCCACGCCCGCAGCAATTAAAGCTTCGCTACAGGGTGGTGTTCTACCATAATGATTACAAGGCTCAAGACTAACATACACTGTCGCCCCTTTTGCTTGTTCTCCTGCATCTTTGAGAGCGAATACTTCTGCATGGGGTTTCCCCGCTTCAGGATGATAACCTTCCCCGACTATTTTGCCATCCTTGACCACTACAGAGCCAACAAGGGGATTGGGTGATGTTTTTCCTTCAGCACGTCTGGCTAACTGAATACATCTTTGCATCATTTGGTGCTCGAATTCAGAGATTGTCATTTAGTTATGTTGGTGGTTGGTAGTTGGTTGTTTTCTCCAAAAGTTTATCCATTGTACTTTCCCCAACGTAATAAGGGAAAACTTCAAATTACGGCGTTGGTGAATGCATAATGCTGAGACAAGTTTTTACGCTTTCTATACTGTTATCCAAAATTATTTCAAAGCAAGAAAGCTTATAGCAAGAAAGCTTATAGCTACGAACCGTATTATTTTGGGTGACATTACTGTCTTGAACGAGTCCTAAAGGATACCGCTCCCCTAAAGGACTCGCTTCGCATCGCGCATATTGCTCATTGAGGGAAACCCAAGGGG
>NZ_LR214133.1 GCF_900659865.1 Hyella patelloides LEGE 07179 | reverse complement strand
ACCTTGGGCTGACATTTCTTATCGAAAAATAGCTGCTACCAACTCTTTAAATGAATACTATACTTTTTATTTGGGTAATCCACGAATGGTTAGATTTTCTTTAAATACAGATACTATTAACAAACTTGAACAAGATTATGGAGAATCAATCTTTAAAAATAAGTTAGGCGAACCTGAAAACAATTAGCAAGTGCTTAATGTTCTATCATTTGTATACTATTGTCCCTTCACCACAAACAGGTTTATTATCTTTTATATATGGTTTATTTAATTCTTGCCAACCAAGAATATTACTACCACAAATAATCTCTAAACAAAAGAACGTTATTATCGATACAATAATAGATAGAAGATAATAGACTCTTTATTGAGTTTTCATGCTTTTGACTTCTTCACAAATGACCTCTAATGCAACTACACGTCCATAAATGTAAACGCTTATCTTACCATCTTTTTGTTGGGTTACGCTAAATTCTAGTAAATCAATACAACCATCTTTGTATATACATTTTTTATTGTGTTCGTAAAAATTTAATTTAACTTCTTCACATTTTAAACAAATAAATTGATAAATAGAATCATCATTTTCACAATAACCTGTAGGACAACAATCAATAATTACAGTTTGCCCTAAATCAATAACTTTGATATCTGTAATGAATTGTTCGACAAGTGTAGAATTATACATGGTTTTATTCTTTGATTCGGAAGATAGCGATCGCTTTCAATAAATTATCTTAAAGTTTTAAATCTTTGCGATCGCCAATAAATAATATACAATTATAAAAACAAACTATCTAACAGAGATGGAACTTTCTCACATACCTCACGAACAATCAATCATTCACAAAACTCCAGGAATTTGTGGTGGCTATGCGTGTATTCGCAATACTAGAATTCCTGTTTGGACTTTAGTTGCTTTACGAAAACAAGGTGCAACAGAACAAGAATTACTAAAGAATTATCCCGATCTTAGCTTGGACGATCTAACTACTGTTTGGGGGTATTACTACAATAATAAGTCTGAGATAGATCGAGCTATTACTGAAATGGATAATTAATTTGAGTGAATAAGTTTAGCTTTTATTCCAATGAAAACTTTGCTTTAGATATGGTAAAGATGTTAAGAGATTTTGGTCATACTGTGATTACTAGCTATGATGCAGGACAAGCTAATCAAAGTATCCCTGATGATGAAGTTTTGAATTATGCTACCCAAAATAATTTGATTTTGATTACTTTTAACCGAGATGACTTTATAGAACTACATCAAAGTGGATTCAAGCATAAAGGTATAGTAATCTGTAAAACAGACCGAGATTATCAAGGTCAAGTAGAAAAGTTACACGAATATTTACAAACTCAATCTAGTCTTGAGAATCGCCTGGTTAGAGTAAAAAAGCCAAATAAAAAAGGGTTCAAGCAACAAGTTTTTGTAATTCAAGAATATCAAGTCAACCAATAGTCTTTCTTCTATTATTTAATAAATAAAAGCAGTATTATAAAGTTTATTATAATAACAGGTTGGACTAAGCGATCGCTATATGAAAAACATAATTTCATATTTTTTTATTTCTAGGGAAAAGCGATTGGTCAAAAGCTAGTAATACGCGATCGCCCAAATTCAAGAAATACTATACGATCAAAAATTATTAACTACAATCGCAAATATTCAATCAACTATTTTTATATTGTGTTGTACCCTCACCACAAACAGGTTTATTGTCTTATAGATATGGTTTATTTAATTGTTGCCAGCCAGGAGTTTTGCTAATACAAACTATATCTTTTATTTATATTTCGTCGTACCTTCACCACAAACAGGTTCATTGTCTTGTAAATAGGGTTTATTTAATTGTTGCCAACCTGAAGTATTGCCAATACAAATTATTTCTTTATATCCATCAGAAGATAAATAAAATACAGCACCCGCGACTGTGTAGGTGGGTTCATGTCCCCAACCAAAAATTGCTGCTAAAACTGGTAAGTTTTTTCTGATATATGGGTCTTTTCTCGCGTCATTTTGCATACTGTTACTAAATACTGCATTTTCTTGTATTTCAATAGAATATTTGTGATTGTCAAAGTTACTAGGATGAAGATATTCCATCGCATCTTCCAAAGTTACAAATTTGCTGTCAATGGAATGATAAGAAATTTGCATTAAATTCAAACGTTTAGTTAATTGCACCGCTTCCTTTCCCGAGGGTGGCGGATCCATGACAGGCATAGCACCAACAAAAAGACACGCAACTTCTTTAAGTAAATAAAGAATAAATATTGCAGGTAAAAGCTTAAGCGCAATCTTATATTTACTATTCATACTATTTGAGAATAAAATAGCTCAATTATAATCGCAGTACTTAGCAAATGCGATTTTACTCTATCTAATTCACTAGAAAATAAGAGACGATTCTCGAAAACAAAAATTATGATGCACCACAAAACGAATTATTAGCTATAAATAATTAATCTTTTAATATACACAAATCTATATTAATTACAATCATTGAATATTTAGAGAAACAACAGTATTTTTAATATGGATTAAAATTGATTATAAATACATATTCATAGACAAAAAATAATTACTGATAAATGCTCGATAATACAAAAAGACAAGATATAAAAGTTATTTTGCAACAAGTGTGGGGTTATGAAGACTTTCGTTATCCTCAAGCAGAAATTATTAATTGCTTACTCAACAAACAAGATACATTAGTAATAATGCCTACGGGAGGGGGAAAATCCCTTTGTTTTCAATTACCAGCACTCTTGCAACCAGGCTTAACTATTGTGGTATCGCCTTTAGTTGCTTTAATGGAAAATCAAGTACAACAATTACAGCAAAAAAAGATAGCTGCGGGTTTAATTCATAGTCAACAAGCAAAAAGCGATCGCAAATTAATAATATCTAATTTAACACAATTAAAGTTACTTTATGTTGCCCCTGAAACTCTTTTAACTCCTCCAATTTGGGAAAAGTTATTACAACCAGATTTAATGATTAACAATCTCATTATTGATGAGGCTCACTGTATAGTGCAGTGGGGAACTACTTTCCGCTCTAGTTATACTCGTTTAGGAGTAATTCGTGATGCTTTGCACAAGCATAAACAAAATAAAATAACTATTGCTGCATTTACTGCTACAGCCGATACTCTTACACAACAAACTATTATAAAAACTCTTAGACTAAAAAAACAATTTAAAAAATTTGTTATCAATCCTTATCGTAGTAATTTACAGCTAAAAGTCAAAACAGTTTGGACAGCAAAAGGAAGAAAAAAAGCAACCTTAAAGTTTATTCAACAGCAGCACAATAAATCAGGATTAATTTATGTTCGTTCCCGTAAAGCAAGTGAATTATTAGCTAAATGGCTACGAGAGCAAAAACTAAATACAGTAGCTTATCATGGAGGTATTATTAATAGCAAAAGACGAGCTATAGAGCAAGATTGGTTAACAGGAAAACTGCCTTTTGTAATTTGTACTTGTGCTTTTGGAATGGGTATCGATAAAAGCGATTGCCGTTGGATTTTGCATTATCATACCCCCGAATTATTACCAGAATATCTGCAAGAAATTGGTCGTAGTGGTAGAGATAATAAACCTGCTATTGCTTTAGCTTTAATTAGTGAACCTACAGGATGGTTAGACAACGAAGATAAACAACGCAGTCAGTTTTTTACCAATCAGTTAGCCAAACAATCTAAACAAGCAAAAAAAGTATTTGAGATACTACCATCTCAAGGAAATATCTTAGATATTATTAAAGAAATCCCCGATAGTGAGTTGGCATTAGGGATTTTACAAAATCTAGATTTAATACAGTGGCAAGATATTTTTAACTATCAAAAAAAATCTTCAAATAAAAACATTAATAGTGTCAGTACATCACAACAAACAAAACAAATGCAACAATTTTTGCAGACAAAACAGTGTCGATGGCAATATATTTTATCTGCTTTTAGTTTTATAAAAGAGGCGAAAGATTTTAAGTGTAGTAAATGCGATCGCTGTTCTTTAGAAAAACCTTCACGAATAATAAGTAATAAGTAATACCTCTTCCGCGAAGGAGCGAGGATTCAATAAATGAATTATTTTTTGCTTTTTCGCACATTTATGAATCCGCTTGATACCATCTCCCTAGCTTAATACTGATTACTCAATGACGAGTTGACGAGTTACTTAAGCCTCGTTGCGCTTTGGTAAATTATTTATTTTCTATTTTTCAGAGGACAGAAAACTAAACCAGTAATAAATAATAAACCTAAAATGGAAGTAGATTCAGTAACAGAAGTTGCATCCAGCCGAACATTGTCAAAATTCACTTCTATTCCATTTCCATTATCAAGACCACTACCATTATCTAGATTAAGATTAATCAATCTAATACCTAATTCTTGTCCTAGATATACGTCGTCGCTCGAACTATTATAGGATACACTTGCTTCTTGAAACTCTCCCTCATTAATAACCACATTATTATCATCGGCACTAATTACAGTATTTCCTGCCAGTAACTCTAATCTATAACCAGGAAAACCATCAAACACTTCCGAACCTGGTATTGCTGGGGTATTTGCTACTGCTACGGAAAGAGTATATTGTGTCTTAGGTTGAATTATGACACCCGAATTTTGAGTAAAACCAACTTCTCCTGCGCCTGGGGGAACTAGAAAAATAGAGGCAATTTGCTCTCCTTCTGGTACAGTTGCAAAAAAAGATTCAGAAGGATTCCAACCTCCAGTAAATGAAGTAGCTAAACTTGCATCTTCTGGAACTAAGTTATTCGGATCGTATAAACTCCATCCTGAAGGTGTCTCAAAATCGAAAAAACCCGCTCCAGGTATAGGCTCATTAGTTTGTACCGTAGTTTCAAACCCAGGATTTGATAACGATAGAGTAACGGCTTGTGCAGGATTAACATTAGTAGTTATTCCCAGATATATAATTGCAGAAGTGACAATTATGGCGTTAACTTTGTCTAGTTTGTGAAGCATTGAAGTACTTTGATAATGCTTGCTCGATATCATATCAGATAAATTTTTCAATAACGTGTATTACGCTTTACCAATAAAGCTTACAGGAGCTTCGATTTATTTGACATATTCTGATTCTGAAAAAAAATTATCAATCAAGACAAGAGACGACCAAAAGTAAGGATGATTATACATATAGCGCAGTTGATTGTGGTTTAAGCATTGAAATTTAACCACGTTAGTCCTCAGTTAAGCCTGTAGAAAATATTCGTAGCTTACAAAAAGTCCAATATAAAATTTCTGCTGATCGTTAAAAAGAAGAAATAAGTACAACTTATGATAGATATTCTCATAATTGCTGTTACAAAACTTGACAAAATCCCCATACTTAGTTATTCTGTAAATATGGATGAAAGAAACACATCATTTTTAATCCCGTT
>NZ_LR214132.1 GCF_900659865.1 Hyella patelloides LEGE 07179 | reverse complement strand
TTTTTGATTTAAGCGAACCGTGAGTCTTGAGTTATTCTACTTTAATAAAAAGTAGCCTCAGCATTCCTCATTACGTAATACGTAAGTAGTTAAACTGAAACGAGTCGCACACTCACAGGTACATTTAGCTAAAGTGAGTAAAAAGTGAGTAAGAATTATAATCATGAAGTACTAAACTAACTCCAGATCGAGTACTCCAGGCAATGGAAAACATTCATGTAACCGATGTTAATGCTTGGTCAAAAGAAGTTTTTGGTCAATCGATGTTGTCTAAAAGAAAATTGGCTTTTTCGGCTTAAAAAATTACACAAAAGTTGCATGAACTTATCGAGAGTGCCTGGCACAGAATCAACACCCTAGCCGTACTCAAGATGTTGTTGCAAAGTACAAATACGAAAAGTTTCCTTATTTAGAACCACTAGAAAAGGAAATCATAGAGATGTTAATTGATGGGTTAACTCAAACTGAAATAGCCGAAGAAATAGAAGTCAGTAAAGCTTTAGTCAATAGCCGTTTAGTTTCTATCAGAAAGAGAACCTGTACTAAAACTAATATAGAGCCATACATCAAGTATCTTGTATGTCCTTACGTAGTCAGATAATTAATCAATAGGAATAAACTTATGAGCATTTTAGAGCAAAGAATCTCACAGCTAGAAAAGCAAATTGACAAATTAACAACCTTAATACTTGAGAGAACCAAAGCGACTGATGATAAGTTTGAAAATAGGTGTCAGAGTCTTGAAAATATGATCGTGAAGAATCAACCAAAAAAGCGTAAGAAAAAAGTAGTCCCTTTTTGGGATGACGATATTGAAAATGATAGTAATGAAATTATGCATCCGTATGTTGAGGATGTTTATAGAATTGAAGATGAAATAGACGATGAATAATTCAGGGTAAATATCAGATTTGACGACGTAGACTAGGTGTTGTACAACGCTTTGTTTTTTTTGGCAATGATTGTAGTTTACAGTTTTGACGTATTTGAATCAAGAGTTGATGAGGTTAGCTAATTACTCGTTTTTTACTCAGTTAGTTATGGGCATAATAAGCTTGTTGGGTACATTTTGGATACAAGCTATGCGTAGTGGCTAAGGTCATGTGAGTGATAAGCAAGCCAGCTATACTATCTTGTAGATATGCGGATGGCGAGACTCGAACTCGCATGGCGTGAGCCACACGCCCCTCAAGCGTGCGTGTCTACCGATTCCACCACATCCGCGTTAAGCAGAATATAGTATATCATGTTCTGCTAGTTAGTAACAAATTAAATCAACAGCATACAAGATCAAGTTAATCCCAGATCGGTAATTGTAGAGTTGTTATCTGCTTGCTTGACTTCGGTTGCTGCCCATTGACTATAATCTTCTAGTAACTGACTGATTAGTCGTTGTTTAATTCTAGTTAGAACACTTTTAAGCAGCCCGTTTCCTGTCCCTTCTAAAATGGATTTAGGAGTAAGCATCAGAGGAGAAGGAATATCTACTTTTACCTCTAAGTCTGCTTGACCTTCAAGAGTAGTCTGATTTTGGTGTTGTTGTGGCGATAAAATTCCTTTGAGATTGAGGCAAAAACGGCGATTAATATAGTCTATTCCTTGGATTTGACAACCTTCTGACTTGAGATAAACTGTGCCGTTTGCACGAGTCCAGACTTTTAATAATACTGTGGGTTGAAAATGATAAATTCCCATAAAGTTTATCGGTCTCATTTTAAGTTCGTACAAATCATCCGATAATTGTTTCATGAGCT
This sequence comes from Hyella patelloides LEGE 07179, assembly GCF_900659865.1. Taxonomy (GTDB): domain Bacteria; phylum Cyanobacteriota; class Cyanobacteriia; order Cyanobacteriales; family Xenococcaceae; genus Hyella; species Hyella patelloides. Next base: position 3,677 of record NZ_LR214132.1, on the reverse strand, counting down.
TAGGATTAGCGATCGCTTTTACTAATCTCTGAGGTTGACGTAAATAGTGCTGAATGGGAATTTCTGCTTCTTCAACGGATATTTTTACTGATTCGGTTGCTTGAAAACGAGCGTGCATAAGTGTAATAACTTAAAGTATGTGATGTCTATTAATTTTATAATTTTAGGTTACATTTCTTAAAAAAAAAATATATATGTCGAGAGATTTACATTCATCGTAATATTTTTGGGTAATTTATAAAATCTATGGCAATTTCTCTTGCTCATTTGGGTCCTGTGGGGACTTATTCTGAAAGTGCAGCCTCAGCTTATGGTGAATGGTTAGAAACAAACCAGCAACAAAAGTTTATTTTGTGTCCTCAACCAAGTATTGCTTTGGCTCTTAGCGCAGTGGCGCAAAAAAAGGTTAATTATGCAGTTGTTCCTGTAGAAAACTCTATTGAAGGGACAGTCAATATTACGCTAGATACTTTATGGCAAAAAAAAGATTTAAAGATATTAAGAGGATTAACAATTCCGATTGTTCATTCTTTACTTTCTTATAATGAGGATTTAGCAAATATCAAAACAGTTTATTCTCATCCTCAAGCTTTAGGGCAATGTCAGGAATGGTTAGCTAATAATCTACCTCAAGTGCAATTAATCGCAGCCAACTCTACCACAGAAGCTCTCAAGTTACTCAAAGAAGACCCTACTGCTTGTGCTATTTCTTCGGCTAGAGCAGCCGAAATTTATCATGTACCGATCTTATACTCAGGAATTAACGATCGCCCTGACAACTGTACCCGCTTTTTAGTTATTGGATTTGAAACTAATAAATTTGGTAGCCATATTTCGTTAGCATTTGGTTTAGAAAAATCTAACGTTCCAGGAGTATTAGTTAAGCCCTTACAAATTTTTGCTGAAAGAGAGATTAATCTTTGTAAAATTGAGTCTCGTCCAACTAAGCGTTCTTTAGGAGAATATATCTTTTTTATTGAGTTAGAAGGCAGTTTACAAGAGCCAAAAATTCAAGAGGCTTTAGCCGAATTAAAGCAGTATACAGAAGTATTAAGTATTTTCGGTAACTATGATTCAATCTCTGTGGAATAGGTAAAAGTATCCATAACGAAAAAAGTTATTAGTTAGTTGTAGAAAACTGTGTTGTCAAATTCCTCTCGTCTTCCCAGTGTCGATCGAGAATTTTTACTTTACAGGGCAAAAATGGGGGATGTTTTGCGGTAACTACCAAAGAAAGAGATCGCGCTTTTGTTTAACACAAACTAATATTAATTTTCATTCGGCATTGGTTAACATCAACTTCTGCCATCACATCAAACAGTACCGTCATAAATTATTTATTGGTATTAAAGAAGATTTATGCAAAAGCTGCAACCAAATTTAGCATTACCGCCTCCTACTTTTTTAGTGTTGATATCGATCGCCTCTACTCAACTGGGTTCGGCATTTGCGAAAAGTATCATTCAAGAATTAGGCGCGACGACTACAGTACTTTTACGTGTGGGCTTAGGAGCAATCTTCTTATTATTACTACAAAGACCTCAACTTAAAGGTTACACCCGTGCTAACTACTTACTTTTAATTTTGTTTGGCTTGGATTTAGCAGCTATGAATTACAGTTTTTATGCTGCTATCAATCGCATTCCTTTGGGTATTGCCGTTACTTTAGAGTTTGTTGGCCCTTTGGGGGTAGCTTGCGCCAATTCTCGTCAACTTGTCGACTTACTTTGGATATTTTTGGCTGGAGTTGGTATCTTTTTGCTAGCTCCCGTAGGAGGCTCTGCTCTCGATCCTTGGGGTGTTGCTCTGGCTCTTGTAGCTGGATTTTTCTGGGGTACTTATATTTTGCTTTCTGCCAGGGTAGGAAAGGTATTTGCCGAAATCAGAGGACTATCGTTATTGACCGCAGCATTGGCAGCAGGAACGATAGGACTGTTACCTTTGAGTATTTTATCTGGAGGTTTAGCCAAACTCGAACCCAGATTTTTAGCAGCAGGATTGGGAGTGGCAATTCTTTCTTCGGCAATTCCTTACACTTTTGAGTTAGAAGCACTAAAAAAATTGCCTATCCGCGTGTTTGGAGTTCTGATGAGCTTGGAACCAGGGATTGCTACAGTCTTGGGTTTTATTATTTTACGAGAGAAATTAGAACTTCGTGCAATTGTCGCAGTTATCCTGGTTACCCTCGCTTCAGTCGGTACTTCAGTTTTTGAAAAACGCCGTCGTTTGAAGTGAAAACTAAAAAAGTTGAAAATCAATCAACTTTGACCCCGCGCCAAAAAGCAACATATCCTTCAATGTTTTGAGCTTTTTCTTTAGCACTAGGATAATACCAAGCTGCATCTTTATTTTCTTTTCCTTCTACCACAATGTTGTAGTAACTAGCCTGTCCTTTCCAGGGACAACTGGTATGGGTATTGCTAGATTGAAAATACTCTTGATTAATCGCTTCTGAAGGAAAATAATGATTGCCTTCTACTACAATAGTGCGATCGCTTTCTGCTAAAGTAGCTCCATTCCAAGTTGCTTTTTTCATGATTTGTTGTTGGTTGCTAGTGGTTGGTTATTAGTCGTTAGTCATTAGTTGTGACTTATTACCTTTTGCTTCCTCTGCTCTCCCTGCTCCTTATTTATTCTTCAACTAGAAGTTATCCGATTCTGGTCTTGCGCCAGAGTTTCCACCTGATTTATTGAGAAATAAATTGCCCATAGAATCATTTTGATAAATACAGTTGATTTTTGGTTTACCTTCTAAAACTCCAGTAAAACCGAAAGTATTCATCCTGCGCTTACAGTCTCTTACTTGTTCGTTACTAACTAAATTCTGCTTTTCTAGTAAAGACCAGTTGTTTTGGCGCAACACACAACCAGGTTCCATAATAGGCTGAGTCACAAATACATTAAACGGGTTCAAAGTCAAGTAAATTCGCATATCTGACACAATAGCACTCGCGCCAAATTGCTGACATAATTGGGCATTAGGAGCTTGTTGATCGATTTCAAACCGCGAATCCACAGTATCAAGATTAGAATTATTACTAAAGTTTAGAGCGATTCCCACTACAATACCCAAAATAAAAACACTAGCTAAAATAGCTGCTTTAGCTGGGTTAAAAGGATTTTTTCCTCCTCCTGAAGGTGGTGAGTTGCGAGATTCCGAACCATAGGAGCGATCTCGATTCGATTTTGCTCCACTATCTCGTCCTGAACGATCATAATCGTATCTGTTTTTACGTGCCATTAATTACGAATAATTTTAATCTCGATCTATTTGTATTTTAGCTGATTGGTTATTGGTTAGTGGTGGATAGATGAAGTAGCAAGTATTTTCAGGAACAAGGAATGAGGAAATTTAAAAAATTTTTAAGTAGTGAGTAGCAAGTGTTTCATGTAGCGGTGCATCAAACTATGCGATGCTTGCACCCATCGCATTGGGGTGTGAAAGAACAGTCGCGAGGTTTTCCCCATCTCTTGACAAGCCTCGCTATCACGAAGGCGCACTCCTGTGAGCAAGTTATTCATTTTGAAGATGTTTTCCAACCTTTTTATCCAGCAATTCTCATTTTGAAAAGAAACAAAGAAATTGTTCTCTATTTAATTAAGAGAACAAAGAAGAGAATCAAGTTTTGAAGTGCAAAATAATTAAAATATAATTACAACCAAGGAAAAAATCGGCA
>NZ_LR214131.1 GCF_900659865.1 Hyella patelloides LEGE 07179 | reverse complement strand
TAGAGATGATTTAGTATTAAGCATTACTCCCGATGGGACTACCGCCGCAGATGAGCCAGATGATTCCATTAACGTGATTGCTACAGGACAGGGAGTAGAAGAAGATAGTTATTTTGTCCCTGATGCTGATATCGGCGGCAGAATTGATGCACCGTTGCGAGATGTTCCTCAGTCGATTCAGGTAATTCCACAACAGGTGATTGAAGACCAGCAGGCGACTGGTCTAGAAGAGGTGCTAGAAAACGCTGCGGGAGTCACGTTTTTGGGTAACAATGATGGTAGAATCTTTGAAGCTGCCATTCGCGGATTTGAAGGCGCGCGAATTGCACGAGATGGCTTTGGAGGTTTTCCTGGTTTCAATGCAGATTCTTCATCTCCAGAAATAGCTAATTTGGAGCGAGTTGAAATTTTAAAAGGACCATCGACTTTGTTTGGTCAGGCAGAACCAGGAGGAATAATTAATCTGGTGACGAAAAAACCTCTTGCCGAACCGTATTATAATCTGCAATTTCAGTTAGGCAACCGCAATTTTATCAGTCCCAGCATCGATCTCTCTGGACCTTTAACGGGCGATGGTCGTTTACTCTATCGCTTTAATGCGCTGTATCGAACCGAAGAAAGTTTTCGCAATTTTGAAGACAGCTTTGATCGCTTTTTTATCGCACCTACTCTAGCATGGCAGATTGGCGATCACACTAACCTAACTTTTAATCTTGAATACACTGAAGATGCCGATCCAGTGAACTTTGGCACTGTCGCCTTTGGTGAGGGCATTGCTGATATTCCTCCAGAACGAGTAACTAATAATCCCGACGATAGCCAAGAATTTACAAACCTGAATATAGGCTACACATTAGAGCATAGTTTCAGCGAAAACTGGCAATTACGCAATCGGTTTCGCTATGCTTCGGATGATAATCCGTCTGGTATTCTAGCATTACCATTCAGCTTAGATGAATCAACGGGAGAGTTAACTCGTTTATATGCTATTGAACCAGTAAAAAGCGATGAGTATTCGCTCTTCACTAATGTTAGAGGTAAATTCAATACAGGTTCGCTAAAGCATAATCTTTTCTTTGGTGTCGATTTATCCCGTGCAGATACGGATGAATCGGCTGGAGCTCTTTTCGAGCCTGATAGTCCAATCGATATTTTTGATTCAGAGCCAGACTACTTTGCGGTTCCTCAGCCCGATAGAGAGGATCTTTCTCCCATTGATGATTTTAATAGAACGACAGATCGGCTGGGAATATACCTGCAAGACCGAATCGATCTTTTAGATAACCTAATTTTAGCAGCGGGGGTACGTTACGATTTAGTCGATCTAGATTTGACCGATAATTTAACTGGCGAAGAAACTAATCAAAACGATGATGCTGTGACTCCCAACGTTGGTATTGTCTATCAACCAATCGAGCCAATTTCTTTATATGCCAACTATTCTCAATCCTTTGTGCCAAATACAGAAGATACCGACGTTGATGGTCAACCTTTAGAACCAGAAACAGGAGAAGGGTTTGATGTGGGGATTAAAGCCGAGATCGTCAAGAACCGTTTGTCAGCAACTCTAGGGTACTTTAATATTACCAAGCAAAACGTTGCCGTAAACGATCCGAATAATCCTGTGGGATCGGTATCTATTGCCACGGGAGAACAGCAAAGTGAAGGATTTGATTTCGACCTGAGTGGACAAATTATGCCTGGTTGGAACATTACGGCTTCTTATGCCTTTATTGATGCCGAGGTGACAGAAGATACCGACCCCGAACTTTTGGGTAGTAAACTGACAGGAATACCCGAAAACAGTGCTAGTTTATGGACAACCTACGAACTTCAAAAAGGAAGTTTACAAGGACTAGGCTTTGGTGCGGGATTTAATTTTGTTGGAGAACGACAAGGAGGATTACCCAATAGTTTTACGGCAGATAGCTATTTCCTCACTAATGCTGCCCTTTTCTACACTCGGGATAACTGGCAGGTAAGATTGAACTTTGATAATTTATTTGATGTTGATTTTATTGAATCTGTAAATACTTCTAGAACCAGATTTATTTACCCTGGCGACCCATTTACAGTTCGTGCTTCGCTTTCGGTGGAGTTTTAATAAGTAGCAAGTAGAGCGGAGACCCCGCATCGTCCGAAGGCGCAAAGTAAGGCGTTTAGTTCGCCGCAACTAATGCTCCGCTCCCGAAGGGCAAGTAGTAAGTAGCAAGTAGAAATTTATGAAGGTTTTAGGGTTCAAGAAGTTTCTAATCTTGATTATTCTTGGGGCAACAATCGCATCTTGTCAAGATCGAGCAAGCAGACAACAAACATCTACATCTAACCAAGCTGACTGTCGTACTGTAGAACATGAAGCTGGACAAACCCAAATTTGCGGTCAACCCGAACGGATTGTGGTGCTAGGTCCTTATATTCTAGAGTCTTTACTAGCTTTGGACGAGCAGCCTGTTGCCTATGCAGATTATTATGCCTTTCATCCAAAGGATTATGACAATCCCAGTCAGCAGATTTCCTATTTAGGGCATCTAATTAAGGAGTCTATAGCTAATGTCGGTACGGCTGAAAAACCTTCACTTGAAGCCATTATTAAGGTTGAACCCGATTTGATTATCGGCAGTACTGCCAATAAGAGTCAGTATGAAACTTTATCTCAGATAGCCCCGACAATATTATTCGAGCGCAAAACACCTGAAACAACTTTGCGGGGAGTTGCCCAAGCCGTTAATCGATCTGAGCAAGCAGAACAACTGTTAACCGAAACCAAACAACGAATGACAGCAGCCCGTAAAAGCTTTGCCCCAATAGTTAAAGCTCATCCCCAACTACTTTTACTTTCTTCATCGAAATTACAGCGCATCGATCTAATTACCTCATATTTTAATTGTGCTTCTGTCATTGAAGATTTGGGATTTCAACTAGTGTCACCTCCCGAAATTAAAGATTCTCAAACAAGCAGACTCCACCCGATCTCAATCGAAATTTTGCCAGAACTAAATAATGCTGACTCTGTGATTCTGCTTGGCTATAATTTTAGCGAACTTGAGGCTACGGATAATTTCAACGCGCATCAGCTATCAAAATTAAAACAGGCATGGTCGAATAATGCGATCGCCCAATCTTTAGATGCCAGTAAAGCAGGAAGAGTTTATTTTATCCCGACCTATATATGTGCGGGTTTGCCTGGTGCGATCGGCACGAAGCTTTATCTGGAAGAATTAGAACAACAGTTACTACCGCCTTAATAAAGTCAGGTTAATTGTTTAAATTTTTTAATTTAATTATACTTAATTTACTTATCAGGAATATGACCACTCAAACCCTCACCAACGACTGCAAATTTTGCTCCCTTGTTTCCAAAACTAACGGTGAAGATCCGATCGGTACGGCAAATCCTGCTGACGGTTGGGTCATTGTCGAAATACCGCAACCCTGGACAAAAGAGAGCATGATGGCTCATCCCGCTCTATCCCAGATGTTCCAAGCATTGCGCTAGGGTGGTCGTAAACTGATGCCAATAGCGATCGCACCTGACCCAAAATACACCGTACCAGGATTAGTTCGCCTGCTGTTTTACCAACGATCCAGCACCCCCTTTGCTCGATATGACAAACAAGAATTTCTCGTTCCAGAAAACCAACTCTTACAGTTAACCGAGGCTCTACTTCAGCAACCAAACGAACTTGATCGTTTTCTCTACCAATTCTTCTATCTGATTTTGGCACTCATTTTCATAGTTATTCCAGATAAAAACCGTAGGAAAATTATGTCCTGTTCTTCGTTCCCCCGAAACAATAACTTAAAATCGTCAGGAAATTATTTTGAGATTTGAAATCCGTAAATCTTACTTTCAATCTTAAAACTGTGCTAGCTTTCATTACACATCACATTTTGTATTCAATCTCTTATCTCTTTTGTGTAGAAATATGTAGAAGCGTTAAAACTTTACCTATCAATTGTTCATTTATATCCCTAAAACAGTGCGTAAATTTATTGTCATCTGGATCGGTCAACTAGCCTCTTTTCTTGGTTCGGAAATGACTAACTTTGCCATCACCATTTGGGCTTGGGAGGTTACAGGACGGGCTACTCCTCTATCTTTAATCTTATTTTTCGTTCATACCCCCAGAGTAATTGCTTCACTGTTTGCTGGAGTATTAGTCGATCATTATAGTCGTAAATTACTGATGATTGTCGGCGATTTGGCAGCAGGAGCTTCTACCATCGCCCTGCTGTTACTATTTCTAACTAACAATCTGCAAATTTGGCATCTGTATTTTACCGCAGCAGTTAATAGTCTGTTCGGTTTGATTCAGGGTTTGGCTTATTCTGCTTCCCTCTCTCTCATCGTCCCCCAGCAGCATTACACTAGAGCTACTGCTCTCAACACGATTCAGCTATCTAGCTCTTTTATTTTTGCACCTGCTTTGGCGGGGGCGTTATATCCCCTAATTGGTTTGCGAGGAATTCTAATTATCGATATCGTTACTTTTGTGGTTGCGGTCGCAACTTTGAGTATCGTTCGTATTCCGCAACCAGAGCGAAAAGAAATAACTAAAAAAAATATTCGTAATATAAAACAAGAATTAACTTTTGGCTTACGCTATCTATTTAAACATCCTAGTTTACTAGCAATTCTGGCTTTTTTACTAATTAACAATCTCATTAACAGCGTTAATTTTGCGATCTTACCCGCAATGATTTTAGCCCGTAGTAACAGCGATCCGACAGTGTGGGGCAGACTGTTAACCACCTTTGGTATTGGTGGTGTACTGGGTGCTGCAACCATGAGCATCTGGAATTTACCCAAACGGCGTATCAATGGTTTTTTAATGGGAAATGCTATCTGGAAGGGTGGTCTAATTTTACTTTCAGTAACGCAAAGTATGTTTTTGCAATTAGTGGCTGCAATTGTTAGTGGTTTTTGTTCTCCTTTTCCCAATAGTTCCAATCAAGGAATTTGGATGTCAAAGATCGAGCCAGAGATTCAGGGAAGGGTATTTGCTGCTAGAGATTTAATTGCAGGCATTACCATGCCTTTAGGTGCTGCGATCGCAGGTCCTTTAGCCGATAATGTGTTTGCCCCAGCGATGAAAACTAACAGTACCTTAGCTCGATTATTTGGCGGTATCTTTGGTAACGAAACTGGTGCAGGTATGGCTTTAACCATTGCTTTATTTTCCTGCTGCGGTGTGGCGATCGCTTTAGGTGGATACGCTTTTCCCATACTAAAAAAAGTAGAAAAAACATAATTTACCCGTTATATTTTGTAAATTGCGCGATTGCTAGTGGTAGTGTAATAAAAAAGTGTATTAGCGGGACTTAAACAAAAATTATGCCCAAACAAACCCAGAACTGGCTTCTATTTGCTATAAATACGTCACGATTATGATTGAGCCATTCTATAAAACGAAAAGACATAGCTGTACGAAATGCCTC
>NZ_LR214130.1 GCF_900659865.1 Hyella patelloides LEGE 07179 | reverse complement strand
TACTATTGCCTATCGTCGTTTTCTAACTGCTTTAATAGATTCGGGATATACCGTTATTGCCGTTCCTTTTCCTCTGAAATTCAATCACCAAGCAGTAGCCGAGTATCTCAAAGAAGAAAGAGATATTATTCGTAAAGCTTTGAATTATTCCCCAACTATCCCTCAAATTTGGGTGGCTCATAGTTTGGGATGTAAGTATATTGCTTTGCTGGAAATTCAAAAGGATATTATCGATCAGCCATCGTTATTAATTGCCCCTAACATTGGCTCAACTAGAAATGCTGTTCCCTTTGATTGGTTAGCTCATCTTTTGGATAAGTATAATCTTGGTGTTCGTCCGAGCCGAGAAATTACTAAACAGTGGATTGAAGAATCCATAAAAGCTTCCGAGTTGTTTCACATTACATCTTTACTTTCATTTAAGCAAGACTGTATTTCGGGAAATAGCAATGGCGAACAGAAATGTACCACAAGAGGATTATTACCCAATCCTCCCAGTACCGATGATGTACGCTGGCTTAATGATCTTTTAAAAGACCGTCCTGACTATATCTATTCTTTTGCTGAAATAGATGGTAGTCATACTCAATTGGCAAGTAGACAAATAGAACAAGTGAATCAATCTGCGTTGAATCTCATTGATAATCTCAGACAAGCAGCCAAAACTTTTTCATCTAAAGAATCTCTATGCTTCAGCGAAGAAGAGTGTCAAAACTACCACAAAGACAACTGACCAGGACTAGCATTACCATTACCCCTGGCGTGCATAGCCAAATGACAAATAGTACAGACAGCTAAGAGATTTTCTAACCGATTATCTTCTGGTTGATGGTTGCGATGATGAACTTGTAAGATATTCCCCGTCCACTCCGAGCGCGTTAATTCCTTCGGTTTCTCTCCTGGTTTGTAGCAAGCACGCCTACAACACTGACATCTCCACCCAGCAGATTCTTTCACTTTCTGAGCTAAATCAGTCCAATTGTCGGGATAACGAGTTAAATCTAGAGGCATTGTTCGGTAATAGCGATCGCTGTATCTTATATTACCGCAGAGTATTGAACTTGCTTTAAAAGAAGATGCTATACAAACCACCAAAAATCCTCACCGCCAGATAGTAGAGCCATTGAAGGGCAAAGCCTTCTAACATTTCCTTAAAAATCAGGTCGCGTTCCTTGCGATTAAAAGGCATTCTTTCTGATTCTTTCTTGGCAAATTGTCCCAACGCATCGTGAACTAGAGAAGCATAGTATGTTACTGGTTTATTTTCGTTAATTGCACCGTCGGGAGTTCCCACCCAAAAGAGATCGAGTATGTTAAATTTGGGCGAACAGCCATCCCAGGCATAACCCTTTTTGACCGTAATCGTGCCATCTGTTGCTATTTTTAGTCTGATTTCATCATCTCTGTCGGGAAACTCTAAATCTTCTTTGAGTTGTTTGGATACCTTTTTTGATTTAAAGTGATAATCTTCTTCTGACTTAAAAATATAATGAGACATAGTGCGATCGCTCCTTTTTCGATTAACTATAAAGTATTAAATAAAATATCTCCGTGAAATTATGTAAAGATAGCTCTTGAGAATGGTAGTCGGCGTACTATGCGGGGTTCGTCATTATGCGATCGCCAAGCTTGATATAGCTCATTTTCACCCCACGACTTCAGGCGTACTTTTGGTTCTGACTTGTTAGAAGCTGGTGAAGATGTTTTTATGGTGCAGGATTTGATGGGTCATGCCTCTACCATTACTACTAAAAGGTATGACAAAAGGGGAGAGGAGAAGAAAAAACGAGCGGTTAGGAAGTTGAAATTGGAGACGGCGATCGCTTAAAACTAAGTTTAGCTAATTTAAGTCAATTTTGGGAACTTTAAAAGAGAGTTATTTCAATACACTCTGAATAATTAAAATGATCCTAGAAAATTGTCCTAAATGCGGAGATAAGCTTAATTTTTTACAGTCAAGTGGTCGTTTGATATGCTCATCTTGCAAATGGATAAATCAAGATCAAACTAAAAAAGAAACTGAAAATAATTCAGTTATAAAACAAAAAGATGAAGAAAAACATAGTAATAATAATTCTTTTTCTTCAGTTCGAGTAATTGATAAAGATCAAAAATTTATCAAGATTTTTTTTCGTAATAAATCAGTTAATACAACTGGAAAAATATTGTTTGTAGTTGGATTCGTAACGATGTTATTGGGATTGGGTTATGACACTACTGTGTGTAGCGATCGCGCAGAGTATATTGATTATTGTTTTGACCGTACACATAATATAGGAAAACTCAATACACGCTCGAATATAGTAAATGTGGGTGGTTTTCTTTGCGTAGCTGGTTGTGTTTTATTCAGTAAATTGCAAGATTAAAAAAATGCGATCGCCCTTACCCCACCCAACAGCACCTCTCGTAAAGGGGACAGACATCGCAGTTGGGATTTCTAGCAGTACAAACTTTTGCTCCAAAGTCCAACAGGGTTAGATTCCAGCGTCCCACTTCCCTATCTGGTGCGACGGTTTCTGCTGCGTTCCATAAGATATTACAGCGCGACTTGACCCTTCCTCCAGTAATGCCAAAAAACCTTTCTAGAATACGAACTACGTTAGTATCCAGTACTGCTGCTGGCTGATTGAATGCCTGAGAGAGATCGAAATTTAATTATTAAAAGATGCGGTTTTAGAACTAGCCAACTCGATCAGTTCTTGTAACTTCTCTGCTCCGATATATTCGATTATTTCTGATAAATCTTCATCACTTATCTTGCCTTGAGAAAGAATTCCCCCACGCCAATAATTGATATTGTCATAAGTATCGGGGTCGAGTTCATCTGCATTTGTCTCTAGGTATTGTTTTAGTTCGTAAGCTAGAGCAAAGACAAAATTTGACTGGTTTTTATTCGGAGAATCAGAATACATATTTTCTACGATTGATAATGAATTAAATTATGTAGCTGTCATCTTATGATTGAAAATATTACCCATCTCTGTGGGAAACTAAAAGAAGCGCGATCGCGTAGTGGCAGGCTACTACGCGATCGCTACATATAATTGACTTTATAGTAGTATCTTTTTTATTTTCGTTTTAATTATGTCGTCTTTAGAAAAACGTTTGGCTGTATTTCGTAAGTTACCTTTGAGGGCGCAATTGGCTACAATTGTCTCATCTTTAGCTAACAAAACTTTAAGTCAGAATAAAACATATATCGATAGTTTAGAGAAAATTCATGGCTCATGTTTGGCGAATGCCACACCATTAGAAAAATTAGCTTATGACAAAGCGAAAGAATCAATCATTGATGAAAAATTACCAAAAGAAAATAATAAATAAACTAAAAGAAGCGATCAGCCTTCGGCTGGCACTGCGTGATCGCTCCTGACAGAAGACATTATCTGCACCCGTTCCACCTATTGATACTACAGATGACGAACGACTCAAAAGAAAGATAGGATAAGCCTTTGAGCATTAATATTCTGTTGGAAAACGTCAATGAAGTCAAACTCAGATATCCTCAGACAATTTACTAACCTCGTTGCTATTGTGGCTGCTTTTGGTACAAATGTTTCCGCGAATCTAGCCCCAATTAAAGGACTCAATATTGGCGAAATTTCTAATACTCTCTTCAAAGATGTGCTAATTACTCCTGCCAACTATGCTTTTGCTATCTGGGGAGTAATTTATCTAGGTTTATTTAGTTTTGCTATCTATCAAGTATTACCGAATCAAAGACAAAATCCCCATCTGCGTCAGGTGGGTTACTTTTTAGTAGCGAGTAGTTTGGCTCAGATTGTCTGGGTGTTTTGTTTCCTATCGAGGTGGTTTTTACTTTCTTTAATAGCAATGAGCGGAATTTTGCTACCGTTAATCACCATCACTCAAAGACTGGGAATTGGCAAAAAGAAATTTTCTCGATCTGACAAATGGTTAATTCAAATACCTATAAGTATCTATCTGGCTTGGATTAGCATTGCTACAATCGTCAACACGGCAATTGTTTTATACCATCGAGGCTGGAATGGGTGGGGAATTAGTCCGCAACTCTGGACTGTAGGCGTGCTAATTCTTGCTGGAGTACTCGCTGCTTGGATGAGTGTAGTTAGAAGGGATACTGCTTTTGTTCTAGTATATCTCTGGGGGTTGTCTGCGATCGCTTTACGTCATCTAGAGCAACCAATTATTGCGTTCACGGCAGGGATAATAGCACTTTTTATTCTCCTATTACTCATATTGAGCCATCTGCGCCGTCCCAAAATTGCTCCTGGTTCAAAAACCAATACTTTCTAGTTTCAATCCCATTATACGATCGCCCTTCTCGATATCTTGTAAAATCCCTAATTCTTCACTACTCAATACCTTTGTCGGTAATAGGTGCAAATCATCTTTGACCCGTTCGATATCTTCAAATTTATAGTATTCCGTCAGCTTGCCGATGGGATAGTTAAACTCTCTGTAGCGATGTTTAAAATAAAGTTCCACATTGCCCCTGTGCTGCCAGGTTTCTATGATGTTAATGTCTATTTTTGAATAGTGCTGTTTTAAATCTCGTTCTATCTCTGGTAGGCGATCGCTCATTGTTCTACTCGTTACTCCAATCTTATATAGAGTTTTACGATCTGCTTGAATTTGAAGGAAATAGAGAGTGAATCGAAGAATGCGCTGTAGTTGTAATTGGTAAATCTTTAAGTCGGCTAGTTTCTCGTATAACACTTCTCCACCAATAGCTTCAGCCATCTCGACTGAATTACTCAAGCGATCGAGTTCGGATAGTATCAAAGGCTCTTGTACTGCGTTGAACTTAGATAGTGACAGTCCGCCGACGGGAATCTTACCCAGGTCGGTAAAGTAATATCCTTTCTCTGTCCAGCTAAATAGCTTTTTCATCTCCAGTTCAAAGGGAACGGTGATAATGGGATAGTTCGTATTGCCGTATTCTCTCCACAAATCCTTGAGCAGTTGAAAATGTTTTGGTTTTAGATGAAGATGGAAATTGTCGTATAACGGTAGCGATGGCAGTTTGCCCTTGGATACTCTGAGGCAGGTTTCTCCGCTATGAGCGAAGTGGTGTTGTTTAATCTTGCCTTTTTTAGCAGTAAGTTTTGAGTCGCAGAAGGGACAGACTAAGTTAGTTTTTCCAGAAGGTACTTCATCAATCCTGACTAATTCTCTTTCTGGACTAACTCCATATTCTAGCCACATATATAAAACATCAGTACGAAAGTAAACAGGTACTATAGTAGCTTTATATTTTCCCAAACGGTTGACCCCATCTGTGCCAATTCTCTTTATTAAATGGCGATCGCCATATGATAAATACCCAAAAGCTTGAAACCATTATTATGTATAGCTTTAACCCAGATTTTGCTTGATGTGATACTCTTCTGAGCTTTCTTTAAAGACATTAGCAGACATTAAAAATAGCACTTATGAAAAGCATTAGCAGATGTAAAACCCTGATTTTTCGTTG
>NZ_LR214129.1 GCF_900659865.1 Hyella patelloides LEGE 07179 | reverse complement strand
CCGAAAACCGTTATTGAGGTTGTGGTAGACGCGCCTATAGAAGGTGAGGCGGGAAGCGGAACGGCAGTCTACTGGGTGATTGAGCCAGGAACCGCCCCGCAATGGTGAATATACGAAATTTTTATCATTTTTGCTAGAATATGACTCATTTTCAGTATTGACATTTTCTTCTTCATTATCATCAATCCAAGCACTCCCATCAGTGGGCGCACCTTCGTAATTATCATGCCACTCATCCGCGCACCATTCCCAAACATTTCCGTGCATATCGTATAAACCAAAGGCATTAGGCGGAAATTGACCAACAAGAGTAGTTTCTCCCCGCCTTTTTCCTTTTGGTTCATCAGCATAAGTTTCCTTCGTATTGTAATTTGCTAACTCACTGGTAATTGTCTCGCCAAAATGAAAAGGTTGGTTATATTTCTCATTCCATTCTTCTACTGTCAACTCCCCACTGGTCACTGATAACTGGTCACTGATAACTGACCTACAAGCATATTCCCATTCCGCTTCACTGGGTAAACGATATTCTTTTCCTGTTTGTCTTGATAACCTCTGGCAAAATTCTACTGCATCGTACCAAGAAACTGTCTCTACAGGAAGCTTATCACCTTTGAACTCAGAAGGGTCAGGTTTGAGGTTGCGTTCGACTTTGGGCAAAGATGCGATTTCTCTCCACTGTGCTTGAGTAACGGGATACTTGCCCATGAAAAAGGATGGGACACTTACTTCGTGTTGGGGTTTTTCGTTGTCACTTCCTTCCCCTTCTGGCGAACCCATCATAAATCTACCCCTAGGAATGGCAACCATATCCAAAGTGACACCATTTCCTAAGTTTTCGGTGAAGTATCTAGCTTGTTTGGATTCTCGTTGAATGATTTCCCCGCGACGGTTGACGGTGACGGTTTCAAATTCAAATATCTGTAAATTATCATCTTCGGGTTGGGGAATTTTAAATTGTACTTCCCCTATCTGTAAATACTCCCCATGTTCTTGACGCAACTGGGCAAATTTCTCCTCCGCTTCTTCCGTATCTCCTTGGGCTTGAGCCTCCCAACCACGGGAAAGCACTAACAAAGGCTCAAAGCCAGCTTCAATTAATGGATCTACATCAGCATAGGTTTCTAGATACGGAGTTAATCTTACCAAATCGTTACTATTTTGCTTTTCCAGTGCTTCCTTGAGCTTCTCGGCAATCTTATTAACTGCTTCTTCTGGTTTAACATAAGCCAAAGCAGTCCAGTGGGGGGCTGCACCCAAATCTTCGTCAGCACGATAATTAGTTTTTAACTTCTCGCTAATATAAGTAACCATAAAATCCGATAATTCCCGTAATCGCTTTTCTCCGAAATTTTGTTTTAAGATAACGAGTAACTCGTGGCGTACTTCTGGTTGAAATTCATAAAGTTCAAAACCTACAGGATCGCAGAGGAAGAGTAAAATATCATTAACCGCAATCCAAGGGGCTTTATCTTTTACTTTGGGTGGAAAGTTTTCCCGCAGACAGTACAAAAGCTCTGGTGTCAGTGCTAGGGGGAAAGCAGCGTGACAAGCTAAATCAAGGTGAGCTTTACCAAAGCGATTAGCAAAGCTTTTTAACTGTGGATGGGTAAATTCCTTTTCAAGTACCCAAGCAAAATTATTTGTATATTCGCCCATTCACTATTGCCTCTTGCCTCTTGCCTTATGCGCGATGCGGAGCGAGTCCTTTAGGAAAGCGGTATCCTTTAGGACTTGCCTATCTCAATTATCTAATTATAGTGATTCCAAATAAAAACCTGATACTTGACTGTTCCCTGTTCCGACGCGACGTTAGGAGCTAATCCTTTAGGGCTGTTCCCTGTTCCCTGTTCCCTCGAACCATTAAACTTAATGTAAGGAAATTAATTGGAACGACTATAATTTTGCATAACTACTTATCTGTTTGGGATACATTCATTTTTTAAGAAATCGCACAGCGTCTTTAAGTCCTCGGTAATCCAGTTCAAACATTTGCACCAGTTGGGAGAATTGGGAAATTTCCTTAGCACTATTATATTTATCTTCCCAGCGTTCCCATGGCATGGGATTGAGCCAAGCGATATGACGAACGTAAGGGGTAAGTTGCTCTAAAAATTCTTCTGTAAGTTTAATGCGCTTCTCATTCATTCCACCACGAGCAGCACCCCCATCACTAATAATTACCACAACAGTACGATTGCGATGTAATTTTGGTAATATTTCCTTAATTTCTTGAGCATCTGGACGACGGGGATGGAGATAAAGATAATCTCTAGGACAGTTACGAAAATAATAAATATCTGTTTTCCCTAAACGACTTCCTTGCAAAGTTGCCACTATTCTCTCGTAAAAGAGACGAAAAGGAATCATTGAGTTTGATACATCAATTAACAGCAGCATCTCTAACCGATTAACGCGATTAGGTATGAGTACGGGTTTGAGGAAAACCCCATCTTCTATAATCCGCTTAACAGTTGCTTCTATGTCTATCTCCGTTAATGCTCCTTCTCGAATCGGACGACGTAAATAACGCCAATTTTGCTCAATTTGTCGCGGAGTTGCGGGAAAGTCTTGGGGGATTAATCGATAACGTTTGTTTTCATCGAAAGGTTTTTCTGGAAGCAGTCTTCCTCGAATTGCTGTAGGAACTTGTGAATAATTCGGCGAGTCAGGTTTCTTCGGTTTTGCAGTTGGCTTTTCTGGAGTTTTTGAAGTTTTTTGAGTGGAAGTAGAGGTGCTTTTTTGCTCTCCTTCTGTTTTAGTATCCCTTGGCTCTTGTTTTTCTTCAGGTTCTAAATCCTCAGAAGATTCTTCAAAGTACTGCTCAAAACATTTTTCAAATCTTTCTACTTGTGGCGAAGATTTTGATTTGACCCACAATAAGCGACAAACTTGTTTTAACTCATCACGGCTACTAACACCAAATCCCCCCCGCAACGCTTGCAGAAGCATATGATACTGGTCAATAGTCAGAGGTAAACCTGCTGAGTCCCGCATCAAGATAAACAAATCAAATAGAGGTGGTTGAGATTTACTCAATATCCTCCTCCTCTTCCTCTTGCTCTTCCTCCTCCCAATCATTATTGTTTTGGTATGTTTCCAGGTCTTCTTTAGTTTTCAGTAATGCTCCCAAAAGCGGTTTATTCTGAGGAAGATTCTTAATAATTTCCCAAGCTTTTTGCGGATAACGTTTCAGCCAGCGTATCCAATCAAGTAATTCGCTAGTACTAGCTTTTTTCCCATCTCTTCTACTGCTTGCATTTTCCCGTAGGTCGAGAAATCTATTCACAGCCTCTTCTACTAAATCTTGTTCTAAAGAATCAGGAAAGTGAGCCTTAACAATTTTAATTAAATCATCGTAACTAGGAAATTCAATATAGTAAAAAATGCACCGTCGCAGAAAAGCATCAGGTAATTCTTTCTCTTCATTGCTGGTAATAATTACAATCGGCGGTTGCTTTGCTTCTATGCTCTCACCTGTTTCTGTGATTTGAAAACACTGTTGGTCTAGTTCTTGTAACAAATCATTAGGAAAGTCAATGTCAGCTTTATCAATTTCATCAATGAGAACTATCGGACGGTGATTTGCTTCTCTAAACGCATTACCCAAAGCTCCCCAGGTTATATAAGAAGATGGATCTGTTAGCCTTGCAAAAAGTTTTTCCTTTTCTTCTTCTCCCAGATACGTTTTATTAGAATCTGTACCAACTAACTGAGCATCACGCAAACGTCCCACAGCATCATAAGTATACAAACCTTCCTTAGCGCGGGTAATCGATTTGATACTCCAGGCGAAATAAGGGTACTCTTTACCTTTCAATTCATCTTGCAAACGCTGACCAAATTCATGAGCAATGGCACTAGCAAGCAAAGTTTTACCGCATCCAGGTTCACCCTGAAGTAGCAAAGGTCGTTGGAGATAAATTGCTAGATTTACGGCTTTTACCAGTTCTTGACTAGGTAAATAAGGATATAGTCCCCGTTTGATAAGATTAGTATTTTGACTATCTGGCTTTGGTTGGTACTTTTGTTCGCCCGTGTATTCTAGTAAGTTGCTATTACTCATAATGCTAATTTTGAAGCTATATCTGTATCCCATTCCAACTCAAAGCACTCACAAATTTGTTTGAGAACAAACATGGGAGTATGATCTCCTTCGATAATGTTTTGCATTACACTTTCTATATTCTCTGAGCTTTTCCATAATCCCGATAGCACTTGATGGTTGACTCCAACCCAATCGTTAATCATAACTTCATTAAAAGGTTCTAATTCTGGCAATTCTAAAGGAATATAAGGTTGGTTGCTATCTGCATTTCGTAATAAACCTAGAGATGCTTTTTCTAGCTTAGATTTCGAGTTTGTATAGTCAATCAGAAACAGTAATAATCTATAAGGACGTTGAGGACTTTGAGACGGTTGAGTATTATTTACTCTACTAACTAAAGGCTGCCAAAACTGTTGCATAAAGATGGTTAGATTCTGACCTGCAATATAACTGACATCATGAATCGCTAAAATTACTGTACTTTTTTGCCAATGTTGGTAGAGTCCTTCCACAATATCTTGAGGCTCAGTAGAAGTACCCAGTTCACCCGCGAGACTCTGCCAAATATTCTCGATATTTCTTCTATGGGCTTTAATGTGAATTGATTTCTGCCAAGCCTCTGAATGATAAGGGACTTTATACCTCATTTGGTTCACTAACCAACGTTGACCAAAATCAGGTTTACCGTGAATTAAAAAAGTTGCTGCTGGTCTAACTTGGGTAATGGTGTTTTGGAATGACTGTTTTTGTTTAAAGTAGTTTAATTCTCCCAAAGCACCTGTGAATTCTTCATACTTGTTGGGTGCAGTTGGAGGCTGTTTTCGCCGAGATGATTTTGCTTGTGTGTCCGCTACATTGAAATCATCATCACCTAAATCTCTTCTGAGAAAGGAAAATAGCTTATCGAGAGAACTAAAAGTTAATGGTTCACACTGACCTGCTGGCTTTAATCCTGTTGGGCATAATATCTTGCTAACCACATTACGGTCGATTCCAACTTCCTGAGCTATAGCTGAAATAATATAATTACCATTTGATTGTCGATAGTAGTTATCCCGATCATCTGGATCGCATTTTTTCGGTTTTTTCTCTAAATCCTCCAAAGCTGACTGAAGCTTGTCTCTACCAGTAGCAGTTAATACACAGCTTTTCTTGCTCTTATCCTTGCTCTTCTCGCTCACAGACTTTTGCACATTTAAATCTAAGATGCTGATGATCGGCAATATACATAAAAAAGATCGGCACTAAATTTCATCATACAGCAAAATCCCAAAAACTTTACTGGCAAAGACTTTGAACCACGGCGAAAAAAAAACGTGTGCTGATGATCGGCAGAAATTTAATCTGCACTCTAATTTTAGAGAACAGTAAAATCCCAAAAACTTTACTGGCAAAGACTTTGAACCACTTTTGAACCAAGGCGAAAAAA
>NZ_LR214128.1 GCF_900659865.1 Hyella patelloides LEGE 07179 | reverse complement strand
TTTCTCTTTAAGTGTAGTCTAAGTTTAGGAAATTGGTATTAGATACTTTTGTTTTAGGTGACGAGGATGACGGTGTTTTCTACCAAGGTCTTGGCTTTGCCAGGATTCAAGGTTTTGATTGGACAGAAGGAGATAAATTCCAAGCTGCTGGCAATCAAGGCGATTACTCTCTTAGCTATGGTAATTGGCACGGTAGTGCAGATCAAGATAAGATACTTTAGTCAAACATAACGGCGATTGGGTTGCAATCATCGAAGATGATACAAGTGTTGCTATCGGTTTAGACTTTGATTTTGTCTAATTTGTCTAAGATTTTTCTCTAACTCAAAGAGCGATCGCCATATTCAAACTCTCTTCCTATAGAGCGATCGCTTAATAAATTGTAGGGTGAGCATTACCACCCTACTCAAAAGCAGATTTGGTGACACTTTCAAGCTTTAAATTAAATAACTACAGTATTGTTTGAAGACTATTTTTTGTTAAGCAATGTAACAAGATTGCAGAGGCACAGTTATGACGACTGATGAGTAATCAGTACTGACATTTATTGAATTCAAATACGATGCTTAATCACAAAATCCATTTATCTTTCATGACAGTAATGTTTTTGCTGTTGGGAACTTCTCTAAGACAACATTCTGTTGCTCTACCTTTGGAAACTTCATTATCTGAAAATCAAATTTCACAAGCTATTGTGGCAGTTCAACCAAAGGGGAAACAAACACCACATAATTCTACTATTCAACAGAATAAAGGTTTTTTTGAAGATCTTAAAGAGGATGTTGAAGATGTTCAAAACGATGTTGTTGAGACGGGAGAAGATGTTCAAAACGATGTTGTTGAAACAGGAGAAGATGCTAAAAATAATGCTGTTGAGACAGGAGAAGACGTTCAAAACGATGTCGTTGAAACAGGAGAAGATGCTAAAAACGATGTTGTTGAGAGAGAATAGGATTTCAAAATGTAATTTTCGATTATTCTTTCATAATGAATGATCGCTGTTTTTTTTCTTTCTTCTTTTGAGAACTACTTTCTTGAAACTATATTGACCAACGGTCAGAGATTACGTCATCCCAATTAGTTTCTGATTGATAAAACTGCGATCGCTTTTTACTTTTTTAAGCAACGGCGAGCGCACTTCTGATAACTCTTCCAATAGTGTTTTAGCTCTCATGACTAGCTACTTTGTAACCATCTACATCTATTGTTTTTCCTTTAGTATTGCGATCGCTTTTACTAATGACTCTTGCTCTTTAAGCGATCGCTTTTTTGATTTTTTAACTCTTCCTACTACAATTAGACAACAATTAAATAATGCGATCTCAGAAAACATAAAGTATAAACAGTAGAGATTCTTAGTTTTTCATGCGAAGTATCAAACTATATTCCCTTGTTGGTTCTGACGGTATTCTACATTTAGAAGTGCCAGTGGGCATTACAAATGCTGAACTAGAAGTGGTGGTGACAGTGAGAAGTGTTAGCTCTGGTTCGGAGAAATTGGGGGAATTAGAATGGTTGCCAGAATTTTTGGGGAAAACCGCAGAAGCTTGGCAAGAAGAGTCTTTGGAGCAAAAATCTCCACAAAAAACAGAAAATCAAGAGGAGCTATTTTGATTGATTTGTCTGATACTAAATGGGAACTGTTTTTACAGCGTCATATCTCAAAACTTTCAGCGATCGCTTACCTGCTTTTTTCCCTCTTCCCAATAAAACAATCCCCAAAAATAAATAAATTTCTGGGCTAAGATTTTAAGTCCGTTTCAACGGACTTCAGATATCAGATATAAGACAGAGAATTGATTCTCTGGCTGTACTGACTGTACTTCAGAAGCGCGATCGCAATATCCTCGAACTTTTGGCGATCGCACTCCCTGACTCCTGAATGTATCTCTCTACTGCTAATAAAAATCTCACAAACAACTAGCAACCAGCAACTAGCAACTAGCAACCAGCAACCAGCAACTAACCACTAACCACTAACAAACAACCAATTGTTAAAAAATGTAACGAGCCTGCATAAAGTTGGTGATTTTTACTGAGTGATTAATAGAGGTAAGACAATTAACATTATTTATAATTCGTCAAATGATCGAGATGAATAACAGTTTAAAGAGCGATCGCCATGCAGATCGAGTTTGGATAAAAATAATTGCAGAAAAATTTAATCGTTCAATGGCAGTTTTAAAGTTAGGAAATACTGACAGTAAAAACCAAGAAAGGTGGTTTAAAAGTAGTTATCAAAATGATGTTTTTGGTAGTAATTTTAGTAAGTATATTGTGATTAGTAATTTAGGGTAAATGAAGATTAATGATAGGGCTAGTTGTTTGAGTTTAGTAAGTAGTGATTTTATTGTTTTTTGATTATTTTTTGTTTAGCGATCGGTAAATCCAGTTTTGATAAGAATATTTACTTTTGCTTCTTATTTTAGACAAATTTTCTTGATAAGTATAAAAATCAAATCAAGTTTTTATAAATAGATTGCTATTTTATTAAATTGAGATAAAAAACGTGATAAATTACTTTTTAATTAAAAGCGCGATCAATCTTGCCAACAATTGAACCATAATTTTTAGATTGATTAATAGAGACAATAACTAACATGAAAACAATTAAATTTATTACCAGTGCTGTTTTAATTGCAGGAATTTCTTTAGCTACTATTGCTGAATCGGCAGATGCCAGAAGTAAATCAAAATCTTCTAAAAGAGGTGGAGATGAAACCGAGACTGATAATATATTTGTCTTGGTTGATGAAACTATTGAAGGAATGAAAATTGAAGATCGAGACGATAGTTTTAATGTTGGTTTCTTTGAGAATGCAATTGAAGACTATACTTTGTTTGACCAATCTTTTGAAACGGCTAATGATACAGATGAATCTTTTGTTAATATAGATAACATCTTTGAAAATATTGATACTATTGTTGCAGAAGGTAGTTTCAATACTTCTAATGGTACTGAAATAAATGTTTCACAATATTTACCGTTTGCCGATTTAGAAACAGAATTAATTGAGAAAGAAAATATCTTTGCAGATTTGGGAGTTACATCCGATGAAACAGTGGGAGATTTAATTAGATACAGTTTTATCAATCCTGATGGTAGTAGCGAGCCTATTGTAAGCTATCTATTAAATACTGAAGGCTTTACAGAAGAACAACTAAATAATTCAATCAACGATTTATCTTTCATAATTTTTGACACTTTATCCGATCCTTCTTTTGAGTCATCTGCATACGATTCTGACAGATTAATAGAGATAGCAAAGGACAACAATGGAGGAATACTTACCAATAGTCTATTTAATGTTTTTTCTGAGACCCAAGATGGTGGGCTAGAACCTAACAATAGAATTTTTTCAGATGGAGTAGTTGAAGAAGAGATTTCTAATCCCTCTGAAACAGTTCCCGAATCGAGTAATCCACTAAGCTTATTAGCGTTAGCAACTTTATCTATCGGAATAGCTTTTAAGAAAAAAAGCAGAGTTAGTAAAGATAACATATTGAGTTAAAAGTAGATTTCTGCCAAATTATTTGACCTACTCAAATAATGTATTGACTATTTAAAACTATGAATTTATTTCCTGCTTCTTACTTCTTTAAAAGTACGATCGTTTTCAGTTTGTTAATCTGTAGCCATGCCCAAGGGCAGGTTGTTCCAGATGAGACATTACCAGAAAATTCGGCTGTTACTTCTCAAGATAGTACTATTCAAATTGATGGTGGAACGCAAGCAGGAGATAATCTTTTTCATAGTTTTGAACGGTTTTCCGTACCAGTAGATAACACGGCATCTTTTAATAATGCGGTTGAGATACAAAATATTTTTTCTCGCGTTACGGGTAGCTCTATTTCCGAAATCGATGGTATTGTTCGAGCTAATGGTACGGCTAATTTATTCTTGATCAATCCCAATGGCATCATCTTCGGGGAAAATGCTTCTTTAAATATTGGTGGTTCTTTTCTGGGTAGTACCGCAGATAGCATTATTTTTTCCGATGGTTTTGAATTTAGTGCCACCAATAGTCAAACCACTCCCTTATTAACTATTAGTGCGCCGATTGGATTGGGTATTAAGGCAACATCGGGGGACATTATCAATCGCTCCTTTGCTACAGATATTGATGGTAATTTTGTGGGCTTGCAAGTGCCAGGAGAACAAACTCTTGCTTTTGTAGGTGGCAATGTTTTCATTGAAGGAGGAATTCTCACTGCCGAAAGTGGACGAATTGAAATCGGCAGCGTGGGGGAAGATAATACGGTGAATCTTTCTCTAACAGAACAAGGTTTTTCTCTCGACTATCAAGAAGTTCGAGAGTTTAAAGATATCAATTTATCCGCATTAGCCTTTGTCGATACTAGCGGTGACAAAGGTGGCGACATTTCAATTCAAGGAAGACAACTAATTCTTACTGGAGATAGTGCTGTTGTGTCTACTACCTTTGGTACGGAAGCAGGGGGTACGGTAGAAATAAACACTTCCGAATTGGTTGAAATGGATGGCGATGCTACTACTATTTCCACTTCCACAGAAGGTACGGGTAAAGCTGGAGATATTTTCATAGAAACTAATAGGTTAATTGTCAGAGATGGTGCTTTTGTTGAAAATGTAAGCCTTGCTGAAGGTAGTGCTGGTAATTTAACTGTTAAAGCCACAGAATCAGTAGATTTAGTTGGTACAACCTCAGATATTGAATTTCCCAGTGGTTTATTTGCTGAGGCTAATGATGTTGGAAGTGGAGGCAATCTAACCGTTGAAACTCAAAACCTCACAGTTAGAGATGGTGCAGCTATTTCTATCTCTAATTTTGGAATTGGACAAGGAGGAAACTTAACAATAAAAGCCACAGAATCCTTTGAAGTTCTGGGAACAGCCTTAGATGATGCTTTTCCCACCACTGTTCGTGCTGATGCTGATAGCATTGGTAGCGGAGGAACTTTAATTGTTGAAACTCAGAGGCTTACTATTAAAGATGGCGCAAAAATCTCAACCGATACTTTTTTTAATGGTGACGCAGGAAATTTAATAATCAAAGCTTCTGAATCTATAGAACTTTTTGGTACTTCAGAGGATGGTTTAGATGCCAGTGGTTTGTTTGCTCTCGTGAATGATAGTGCTTCAGGTAATGGAGGAACTATAAGCATTGAAACCAAACAGTTGATTGTTAGAGATGGCGCACAGATATCTACTTTAGCTAGTAATGAAGGTCAAGGAGGAACTGCAACTATTAATGCTTCAGATTCAATTTTGCTTTCGGGAACTTCATCATTAGATGATGCTTTCAGTAGCAGTGGTGTTTTTGTTTCTGCTTCGTTAGGGTCTAGTGGCGATGCGGGAGAGTTGACTATCAATACAGGAGAATTAACAGTAGAGAAAGGAGCGAAGATTTCGGCGGATAACTTTGGTATGAGGGCAGGAGCTAACGTTGACTTAAATGTAGATCGCTTAATTATTCGCGATGGTGGTATTGTCGGTGCT
>NZ_LR214127.1 GCF_900659865.1 Hyella patelloides LEGE 07179 | reverse complement strand
AAAAATGCGTTCAAATAGCTCAATTTCTAATTGGTATCAATTGCAAAGGAATCTATTCACTTTAGTAAT
The DNA here is from genome assembly GCF_900659865.1 of Hyella patelloides LEGE 07179. GTDB lineage: Bacteria > Cyanobacteriota > Cyanobacteriia > Cyanobacteriales > Xenococcaceae > Hyella > Hyella patelloides. The sequence goes on along the minus strand of NZ_LR214127.1, from coordinate 5,464 downwards.
TCGCGAATACATTTTAAGTAATCTTACAGATACTTTTGCCGTTTAGCATCCATGACAGTGATTTTTTGTCAATGCGTAAGTTCTATTTATTTACTACTATATTGATTTACTACAACCAATTACCCACTAACACAAAAGGAGCCCAGTAGTAAGGATGAGAGTAGGGAGAGTTTTCGATTTGAAGCAAATCTAGCTGTGCTTGACGGAGAGCTTTTGCTTTACTGATATCAACATTTTCTGACAAGTTGCGATAGAAATAACCCATCAATTCGGCGGTAGCATCATCATTGGCACCCCAGAGAGTAGCAATGGTACTTTGTGCGCCCGCTCTGACAGCAACTCCTGCTAATCCCAGAATAGCTTGATTGTCTCCTTCCGCAGTATTACAAGCACTGAGGACTAATAGTTCGATGGGAGAACGTCGAAAATTGCGGGTTCTTAAAAGTTGATCTAATTGTTTAACATTAATTAAGCGTTCGCCTTCGGTTGGGCTACCACTCAAAATAAAAGTTTGCTCCGAAGTAGAGCCAAACTGTCCGTGGGTTGCTAGGTGAACTACAGGATAGTCTGTTGCTGCTAGTTTTTGCTGTAAGCTTTCTTTAGTAAAGGCTTCATCGAGTAAAATGTCGGAATCAGCAAAAACAGCTTTAATTTCGTTTAATTCGGTTTCTACTTGAGGAATAGGAGGAAAATCGTATTCAGGAAAGTCGCTAGTTGTTCCTGCTGCTAGCACCCTAATATCTTGTTGTTGTAAAGGTTGAGGATTGGTTAATTGTAGTCCAGAAGTCAAAGCAACGTTGTAGTCTTTTTCAATCAGGTATTGTTCTCCATCATGAAGTAAAGCCATCGGGATACTACGTAATGGGCCATCCAAAACAAATACTAAAGTTTCCACATTGTTTGCTTCGAGGGTGGCTTCTGCTGGCTGAATCAACCAATTATAGATTTCCTGTGCTAGGGGTAAGAGATCCTCTTGAAGAGCATCTTGTTCAGATTTTTTAATAATTTGTTCTTCTTGAGAGTTGCCTCTTGCACCACGAAAGGCTTCTGCAAAACCAGGATTGGTTAAAGTAAGTCGCCGTAATTGACTAATTTTATTGTCTACTTCTTGGGGGGTAATGGTAGTAGAATAGCGTTGTATGGGTTGTCCTGGAACAGTCAGAATAGCTTCTAAGCTATTAGAGAGGATAATTGGGTAAATTACGGCTGCTTTTTGGTCTACATCATCAATAATTACTGGTTCATCCGCAACATCAGAACAAGGATCGCGGAAGAAGTTATCTAGCTCAGAGATTTGCAGTGATTCTAAAACATTTCTGGCTTGAGCCAGTTGTTCGGGAGTAGAATCCTCTTGGAGTAGCAGGGTAATATAGCGACGGAAAATCGGTTCTACAGGAGTAGTCGCCAAATCGTTACGCAGAGCTTTAATAGTGTTAAAAGATGCTTGATAAGCTGATAATGCCGAACTGCGATCGCCCTGTTGAGTTAAAATACTACCTAGTTGAGCGTGCCAACGATAGGCAATTTCAGGATACTGAATTGTCGGAGCTAACTCTAAAGCTTGTTCTGTAAGTTGTTGGGCTTCATTGTATTGTTGATTTTTCTCGTAAAGACTACCCAAGTAACCATTGGCTTCTGCTTCTGCGGTAATATTATTGATTTTCTTCGCATCAGAAATCGCTGTTGCTAAAAGTTGAGCAGTATCATTATCTAATCTGTTTTGGCGAATTAAGCTTTGAGCTAAATTAATTTTGGCAAAAATTCCTCCGCGATTTAGGGGTAGTTGCTCCACTTGGGATTGGGCTTGTTGAGTCAGGGTAATAATTTGAGGTTGTAATCTTTGATTAATCTCTATTTGTAACTTAATTGCGCCTGTTCTAATTTGCTCGCGAAAACTAGTGTCAGAAATGCCTACTTCATCGAGATTATTACTCAAAGAGCTAATTGCTGATTGCCAAAATTCCCCAGTATCTAGTAATAAACTAAGATTATTTAACTCTGCTTTAACTGTACTTAGGGCTGAGTTGCTTTGGTTGGCTGCTTGCTGATAAAAGCGAATAGCATCTTGATAAGATTCTAAAGCAGCATCTACATCGGCATTACGGTTAGAAATAATATCTAAGGCAATAGTTTGTGGGGGAAATCGATTTTGTTGTTGCTGGGCGATTTGACGATATGTATTACCCAGACTAAGTAAAGCTGCGGTTTCTTGACTGACATTATTGGTTTGTCGCGCTGTCTCTAAACTAAGGCGAACTATTTCACCAGCTACTTGAGGATAATCATTATGACGCAAATAATCCCCTAAGCGTAATAATCCTGTAGCTTGATTAGTAGATGGCTCTTGACCAATAATGGGCTGTAAACTGGCTAAGAATGTTGTTTCTCGATCTTCTACAGCATCATTGACTCCTTGTAATTGTTGTTCTAGAGGTCTAATAGAATTTAAAAGCTCCAAGCAGTTAGTATTATCAATCTCAAAGGCTTGCAAGACACTGCCACAAGAATCATCATAGAGTCCTAATCCTTGTTGGGCAGTGGCAGTATTGAGTAAATTAGCAGTGCTGCTTGCTCGATCTCCTTGTTCCTCGTAAGCTTTAGCTGCTGCTTGCCAAGTTTCAATTGCTTTATCCAATTGTCCTGCTTCATAAAAAGTTTTACCCTGCTGTGTCAACTGTTGGGCTTCTGGAGGCTGTTCTACCGATAAAGCAGGGATACATAAAGCCAAGAGTAAGCCACAAACTGCTAACAAAATAACTTGTAGTTTTTGATTAATTCGTCTTCCAGGATAGAAGACTAACTGTTTTAAATAATTCATCACAACTCACCACTAATAACTAACAACTAACCACTGTCGGGACAAGGCACAGCAAAAGCCCCTACCCACTAACCATTTTTAAAACGGCGAATATTCTAGAGAGAAATAAAGACCATCTTCCTGTAAAGTGCGATCGCTATCGTCCACTTCAACCAAAGGAATACCCCAATCTAGGCGAGCATTGAAACGTTCATTAATATTTAACTGTAAACCTAAACCGACAGAAAATACTGTATCTTCCTCTTGATCGGCATCTTCTCGATCGCTCCATACTGTACCAAGGTCAGTAAAAGGAATAATCGCAATCGTGTTTTGATTGTCATTCCAACGCACGAAAGGAAAGCGAAACTCTCCTGAAAAGATAATACCGTTATCTCCCAAAAGAGAATCTTGGCGATAACCCCTAACGCTATCAGCACCACCGACGCTAAATTGTTCTAAAGCAATTAAATCATTGGGGGTTAACTGCACATCAGAACGTAATAAGATAGTAGTGTTAGATTCTGTATCTAAAAGGCGAACCCATTGCAACTGTCCGCGCCAAGCAAAGAAATTTCCATCAGGTTGTCCTTCAGTAATTGTGGCATCAAAAGCATCCAAACCCAAACTAAATTGCGATCGCCCTGCTAGGACATCAAACCGTGTTCTTCTCGTCCAATCTTGGAAGAAGCGTAAAGCAATCACATTGGTTTCGCCATTCTCATCTGCACCACGGGATAGCGGGAAAGGTTCACTGTTTTGAGTATTTGGATTGTAAATAGTCGTGCTATTTGCTTGGCGAGAAAATTCTAACCCCACTGCTAATTCTTGAGTGGAGTTGGCTGACGCTTCTAAAATTATAGGCTGTCTAATATTAAGTTTGTATTCATCAGTTTGGGAATTAATTCTTAAGCTATCAAACGGAGGTTCGATAATATCACTATCGATAAAGCGATAACCAAAACTAACAGTCCCATTTAAAGAATTGTAGGGTACGGTAAAGTCAAAATCATAATCATTACTACCATCGGTATTGCGATAGGCAAAACTAATTTCTTCTCCACCACGGGCAAAGTTATTATGTCTTAAAATAATCCCTCTTTGGAAACTACCGACACTGGGAGTCCGACTATTATTGGCAAAAATACTAGGATCGAACGCATCGGCTTGTTCTACGTCAATATCTAATTGCCAGCGATTGCGGGAAGCACCTACAGATAGTTCAGCATTGATTCTTTCTACCAAAGGATTGAGTTGTAATAATTGTAAAGCTTCTTGTAACTCATTAATATTAAAAGGTGCTTTGGTGCCTCTTTGCAGACGCGATCGAATATATTCTTCGCTGAGTCTGCCATTAACTGTAATTTGAGAACTATCAATACTACCTTCTATTACCTGAACTACCAATAGATCCTGTTCGGTTTGTTGGGGCGGAATTAATGCACCTGAATTGACATAACCATTTTCTTGATAAAGCTGGGTGATTTCCGTTTCAATTTCTAATAAATCGCTAAAACTAATGGGTTTTCCCCTATAGCGAGCTAAAACTTTTTCCTGAATTTCTGCATCACTAAAAGCAGTATTGCCTTCTATTTGAAACCGCTCAATAATGAAGGTAACATCAGAGTCTCCTTCTGGAGTTTGAGGGGGTGCAGTCTCAGGAGTACTTTCTAATAAATCATCTAAAGATGGTAACGGCTGAGAATCAGGAAAACTAGGCTCTGTAGTGGGAGGTATGGGAACTTCTTGAACATCGACATCTTCTGGAGATGGTAATGAAGGTGAACCTGGTGATGCTTCTTGAGCTTGAACTATTCCTCTACTTTCCAAAACCACTGCCATTGTGGTGGCAATCATTAAAAAAGTAAATTGATAGAGTGATCTACAAAAATATTTCATGTATGTGTGTGAATCTTATGACTTAGCTCTTTAGTTATCGAAAATAATCAAAAACTCCCGATCGTCCTTCGTCCTCAAAAGGATGAATTATGAGGGACTTCGTTAAGCATAAGGATTAAAGGATCAGGAATCAGAAAAATTCTTTGCTCATCCCTAATTTCTGATACTTCATCCTTGAAAAAGCTTCCTCGTTCCCTTTAGGTTTTAAGCCTCCTCCGTGACTGACGGAATAAGTTTCGTAGAGCTTCCTTACTTCTTGAAAACTAGTCCTCTTTCCTCCTTCCTTATTTGACTTTAGCCCTTCCAAAATATACTATTCTGTGACTACATTTCGTCAAGCGATCGAGATTTTTTTAACGTTTTGCAATCAGCTTATATCTAAGCTTTATGGCAAGAGAGCTTTTATTATGCAAAACAATCAATCAGATTTCGTTTCAAAGTTAACTGCGTCTACCCAACTTATCAACCAAAAATAGCTAATTGCGACCTAATAGCTGTCAGCCATTAGCAATTGGTAACAAGTTAAGGTAATTTACTTGTTATCAAACCCTCATCTGAAAGTGATTTCAATCGAACTGATATCTTATACCAGTTTCAATGACCGCCACAGATTAAAATCTATGGCTAATTTTACTAATATAAAACTCAGATCTTGCACCAAGAAAAGTTGATAAGAGAACGGATAGCTGAAGTGTTTGCGTAGAGGAGATGGCAGCTAGTTCTCTATGTTTAATAGAGAACTAATATTAAAGATTAATAAAAACTCTG
>NZ_LR214126.1 GCF_900659865.1 Hyella patelloides LEGE 07179 | reverse complement strand
ATGCCACAGAAGGAGATTTAACCGTTAGAGCCAACCTGAATTCAGTGGAGTTAAGTACCGTTGCCGATCTATTTAATGCCATTATTAGTAGCTTACAGGAGATTGCCATTGAAGCCAGACAATCAACAACTCAAGTGGAGAATTCTTTGAAGCAAAATGAAAATGCGATTCGTTTATTAGCAAAACAAGCTATTGCTGAAGCTCAGGAAACTCGCAAGACATTAACATCTGTGCAACAGATGTCGCAATCAATTCAAGAAGTAGCTCACAACGCTCACCAAGCAGAAAAAATTGTCGACGATACTTATAACACCGTTTTAAACAGTACGGAAAATATGGACTTGACTGTAGAGAGTATTCTGAATCTGCGGACTACCGTAGGAAACACAGCCCAGAAAATGAAGCGTTTAGGAGCATCATCACAAAAAATCGCGCAAGCACTGTCTTTGATTGAAGAAATTGCTTTAAAAACCAACGTCTTAGCCATTAACGCCCGTAATGAAGCCCATCGTGCTGGGGAATACGGACAGGGATTTGCTGCCGTAGCCGAACAAGTAGGTGCCCTAGCCGAACAATGTAGCACCGCAACTCAAGAAATTGCCAGAATTGTCACCACCATTCAAGCCGAAACCACAGAAGTCAGCCAAGCCATGAAATCAGGTACAACCCAGGTAGTAAAAACTACGCATCTTGTAGAATCGACTAAAGAAAGTTTGAGTTTGGTGTTAGCAAAATCTCAAGCAATCAACCAGTTAATGGGTTCAATTTCCCAAAATACTATTTCTCAGGCAACAACATCTCAAAACGTGACTAACCTGATGCGAAAAATTGCTCAATTGTCTGAGACGATATCCAAATCTTCTCAACAGGTGGCACAATCGATTGGATCGACAGCACAGGTTACTGCCAAACTACAATCTACAGTAGCTCAGTTTAAGGTAGCAGATTAAAACGATTAACCAGAAACGATAAACGCGAAATTAAAAAACTCATGATTTCAAATTAAATGCGATTATTATGGATTATTGGCTAGGCTTAGTAATTGGTAATTCTCATTTACATTGGGCTTGGTTTGTAGATAATATTTTACAAGAAGCTTGGGATACGCCACACCTCTTAGAAGAGATTAATTCGGCAACATCTCTCAGCACTTTTCTTCCCAATCGGTATCAAAAAACAGTTAAGAATAACTCTCTAACTATCTATTTAGCCTCTGTTGTACCTTTTAAAACAGCCTTATGGAGTAATTATCCCCAACTACATCAAATCACTGTTTTAGATATTCCTCTACTCAATACCTATGCTACCTTGGGCATCGATCGCGCCTTAGCTATCTATGGTGCAGGAGAAACATATAATTACCCTTGTCTAGTCATTGATGGCGGTACAGCTTTAACCTTCACCGCAGTAGATCGGAAAAAAGCTCTGATTGGTGGTGCTATTTTACCAGGTTTACGATCGCAATTACGAAGTCTTCATCAACACACCGCAGCATTACCTCAGGCTAATTTACCCTCTGATTTGCCCCCTCGTTGGGCATTAGACACGGAAAAAGCGATCTCTAGCGGGATTATCTACACTACTATGGCAGGAATTCATAGTTACATTAATAATTGGTGGGATAAATTTCCTGATAGTTCAATTATCTTCACGGGAGGAGATAGTAAATTAATTTTTCATTATCTACAAACTCTCTATCCTCAAGTTAGCAAACTAACTTTAGTAGATCGTAATCTTATTTTCTGGGGACTGCAATCATTAAAAAAAAGGTTAAAGGATGAAACATGAGCGATTGAGATATTCATGTTAATTAATAAGCAAAAAGTCTCTGGGGAGCAATTTCTTACAAAGATATTACTTTTGGGAAACTTATATGATAATAAAGTTTGAGCTTCTGGGTATAGTGAAACTAAGTAACTAAGTATATTTTCAATTTTTTCTTTTGATATAAAGTATTGAAATATTGTTTAGGTCGATACTTATTTAGTTATTTATCAACCATCGTATCAGTTATTATTTTAAGTATCTGAAAATGTTGACATTAGTCTTAGCAGTATTATCAGTCTCTGCTGCTGCTAGCATGAGATTAGCTCTACCGTTATTGATTCTTGGTTTGTTTTATAGTCAAGAACTATTAACTGAAATTGCTTTATTTAATCGTCTCGATCCTAGAGTCGTTCTAGCTGTGGGAATTTCTTGGTCATTATTTGAATTATTTGGCTCAAAAAAGCTTTTAGGACAGAGAGTATTACAAATTATTCAATTATTATTTAGTCCTTTTGTAGGAGCTTTAGCTGCTATTACAATCACTCATATTTTTGAAATCAACTTTCAACCTATGTGGTTAATTGGGTTGATTGGAGGTATTTTTGCTTTAGTTTTAACTTTAGTTCAAGTAGGTTGGTTTTTTCGCCTTCGAGGTATTCCTATTTGGCTAGTTTGTATCGAAGATATTCTTTGTATTTCTCTGGTATTTTTAGCTTTCACTGCTCCTAAAGAAGGAGGTTTAATTGCTTTATTATTATTTTGGTTAGCAATTCGTAGCTCTAATGCTTGGCGACAATGGTATTCTTCAAAACCAAGTACAACACCTTAAGTATCTCAACATTCTCTTGTTTCGGATTTAGCGATCGCTTATATTAATATTTCCTTGTATAATATCTACTGGGAAATTATTGTTAAAATTAATTGTTCCGTTATTACCAAAAAACATCGATTTGTCAATATTATAGACTTAATAAAATACTTTAATCATTAATAGCGATCGCTATATCTTATTGATTTTTGCTATTTCCTAAGTTTTCAAACAAGATATCAATTTTTATCAACTTTATCTGCAATTTGGGAAAAAACTGTCACACTAGAGCTATACAAGAGAAGCATACATTACACACAAATCAATCATGACAACTTTACTTGACATTTCTATTCATAACGTTGTTACTACTGTCGAAGTCGATCGACCCTTACAAGATAAGTTACCTAATAATCAAAAAAGTAGTACCCACAGCTTTAATATTGAGCCAGATAACGATCGATTATATTACGAATGTAGTAACGATCTTGATGATGAGTTTGATGATGAATTAGATGATATTGATTATTTATTGTACTAAAACTTGTTCTCATTTCGGAAAATATCTACTTTGGCTCAAGCATCTAATAATATTATCAAACAAATAGAATTAATCCTATCAGATTTAGTTGCTAAATCAGGCGAATTTCTTAAAATAAAAAAATCAATTTATCAAACTATTTTTAATCTCAATTGAGTAGAAAAACACTTAGCTAGCTTTTGTCATTATGCTAATTCGGTTGAATACCTGGATAGCTTCCAATTAACAAAAATGAGCGCATTTCTTGCAAGATTCAGCTTTAGAATATGCTCTTAATTGGTCAAAAGATAAAAGATTATCTAATCTAGATGATCGATTTATTGGTGCTAGTCAAAAATTAGCTAAACAACAAGCAGAATATAATCTAAGTCTCGAAAAAATTACCTAGAAAAAGGTTGAAATAGCTCTAGAAGCTGCTAACGAAGCTCATCGAATGTTAGCTAAACTATATTATCAACCATAAGGAGAAAATTTACAGTTTAGTTTTGCTTTAAGGTTAGCATTAACTTATCCCTCTTCTGTCAGACTCCGAAAAATTTTGTCATTTCTAAATTCTGGAGTCTTTGTAGAGAAAAGGATGGCTCGTTTTTTTAATAATAATAAAAGCTCAAATTAGAAAATGCCTGTAATCTTCTCGCTGTAAGGAGCTATCTCGGAAAGTGACAAAACAGGGATACTAATTTTGATTATTATAATTTTGATTATTAATTTTATTTAATTCATAGATTGCTAGCTCGCGTTCTATATCCCTATTTACAGCCTCATATTCTAGCGATTTTTGAAGTAATTCTTTACCTTTTTTAAGGTTTCCATTAACTATCTGCTTCTGTCCTGCATAATAATAACCATCAAAAAATAATCTTGAAGATAAAAAACCACAATTATGGATATATGCAGCAGGATTATCTTTTAAATTTTGAAATAATTCTTGTTCTTTCATTTCTTCCAAAAATAGACTAGCAAGTGCAATATTCAGCGAACAAAATTTTTCTTGTTGAGTTGCTATTTGCATAGCCTGTTTTAATTCTCTATTAGCTAAATCTTGTTTCCCCGCACGCATTCTTACTATCCATAACCATAAATTGTTATCATCTAGATATTTTTGGTTTTGTTTAAAATTATTTTTAGCAATAGCATTTTGAATTAATTCAGCACTTTTATCAAACTGTTCTAAGTAATAATTATATAAAGCTAGTTGACGAGCATATTTTTTAGATTCTTGCTCAATAATCCTGCTCGGTTTTTGATTGTTTTTTGATAATAATGCAATTGCTGTTTCCATATCTGAAATTGCATTAGTAAATTCTTGATTATCAGCATAGGCTTTAGCCCTTTTAAACCACAAACCATGAATACTAGAAAGTGATTTGTGTGGATGAGTATTGGGTAGAAGTTTACGATTGTAAAATTTTATTTCTTGAGTAAGAGCTTTAATTCTATTAGGAGGTTGATTAAATTCTTCGAGACTAATACCAGTGTGATGAATCGGAATTTTTTCACTATTAACGGTTAAAGTACCAGACTTAAAACAAGTACTTTCTGTAGCGCAAGGAGCTATATCATTGGCAGAAAATACAGCTTTCCCTTTATCTCCAATAACTTCCAACGTAATATTGCCTTGCAAACCATCAGTAAAATAAGATTCAACATAGTTGGGTTTTCCCAGAGGCGCAACAGCAATTACATTACCAACTTTTTCTTCAACTATTTCGGCATTTTTTACCCAATTAATTCCTCGCTGATATGAAGCTCCTAAATGTTTTTGTCCCCAAGCATCTCGTTCTTCAATAGTCTCTTCTGGCACACCAATTTTTTCATCATAATTAAGTGAGTCTGACAATCCACATCCACCTAGAGAAAGAGATAAGAGTAAAGATAAAGTAATCAATCTCATATTTAATTGCCAAAAAAATCAATTAATGGCTGTACGGATATCATTCCCCAAAAATCTTGCAAAATTTTAATAAACATCGGAAGAGATACGTTTAATTAGGCGTTGCAGAATAGATTGTTGATTTATGCAGGAAGAGGAATTTGTTGAAATCTCAAGTAGTGCATCAAAAGCCTGATAGAGTGTTTCAACATGAGTGCTGATTTGGAATAACAGAGCGTATTTCTATGTAATCTAGCTAAATAATGCCTAACCCGTGTATTTTCTCCTTCCACTCTCGTTAATTGAGTTTTAGGTAAAACTATATGCTTTTTTTGGTGAATATAATTAGCATATACGCAACAGTCAAAATTCCCTTAACTAATTCTGCAATCGCACTTATTAGCTTTTATGGCGTTGCTGATTTAGCGAACGAGTGCGCGACGGCGAAGCCGAGTCCTTTAGGGGTCTTGGGCGGGGCAGAAGAGTTCTGCCGTGAAACGACAGAATCAGCCCCTTGGGTTTCCCTCAATGAGCAACTCGTTCAAGACAGGTATGAAACCGATAGTAATACTGTTCGGAGCTTC
>NZ_LR214125.1 GCF_900659865.1 Hyella patelloides LEGE 07179 | reverse complement strand
CCCAGAACTTCCAAAAGGGTTGATACCCTGATTAAAATAGCGATGGATTTAATGAATCCCCAACATCTGCGTAACTGGTTTGCCCACTGCTGCTACTGTCCCTTATAAACCTGCAAACCGCTGTATGATGAATTATGCTGGCAGATGAACACGATTCGCACATTTCAGGGTCATATCGAACCTAAACGATTGTCTGGACTGGTTTTGAGTTTTGTATTTTATATGACTAAATTCTTGACAATTTCATAACGCTTGGTACATCGGAACAAATTCATAATTGCTGTTTATAAATTTTTCGCAACAACTAGGGTTTAATTCTCAATTACTAGAGCTTTTCTCAATAAAAATTGAACGAAAATTATGATTAGACTATAATAGTCTCGTCTTAATGAGTGCTGATAGTCGTAATTATCGATATTTGAACCTCTTAAAATATAAGCTGAGCTAATCTCAAAAAACTTTGATAGTTAACTTTACTCTTTCCAATAATCAAACTCTGGTTCGTAGCAAGTATCTTCAAGATCGCTCAATTTATTCTCCATAAAGGAGCGTGCATCGATAATTGCTTGATTATAAACACTGGGACAGATTTCTTGTAAACAAAAGTCGAGAAATAGTGAAGCTTTGAGATCGCCAATTTCTTCATCGAGTTTTTCTTCAAAGTATCGTTTGATTGATTTAATTAACTGCTGTTTTGTTACTTTAGATAATTTTATAGTCATGTCCTTTAAACAGGTTTATTATTTATCGATCTTAACTTCTGGGTAATACACTTTAAAGTATTGCTATTATTAAAAGCTTAAGTGCCGATATGACCCTTTAATTAACAAACCGTGGTCATACTCCATGCTGCTGAAAAAATTTTTATGTGGTCATCCTATAGTAATTCCAAATAGAAACCATAATTTATTTGGTACTACTTTTCATCCCTCATCCTTTATGCGAAGCGGTATCCTTTAGGGCATCCCTCATCCTTCATCCCTCATCCTTTATGCGAAGCGGTATCCTTTAGGGCATCCCTCATCTGTTTATTGATGTTGGACAACGTAAGGAAATTAATAGGAATGACTATATTTTTGAGCAATTACTAAAAACTACTCCAATACAAAAAAATGAGGGTAATTGATGTGTCAAAAACCCCCAACGTATTATATTAGCTTGAAATCGAAAATCTAATGATTAACTACAGTTTCAACTTCAGGTGCAGTAGTCGAAATCAAATTATAAGGATTAGAAGCAGTCGAGGCTTCTTGCATTAAGCTTGGTACAGAATTACGTAACAAAGCTGTTAGTTGATGAGTAGTGGAATCGTATACCTGAGTGACAATTTTGGGATACAAACCAATACCAATGATGGGAATCAACAGACAAGCAATAATAAATACTTCTCTGGGTTCAGCATCCACCAGTTTAGTATGTTCTACTAACTCTTTATTTTCAGGGCCATAAAGCATTTCGCGTAACATAGATAGTAGATAAATAGGGGTTAAAATAACACCTACTGCCATCAAGGAAACAATGATAATGCGGAAAGTATTGCTGTAAGCATCGCTAGTAGCAAAACCCACAAATATCATTAACTCAGCTACAAAACCACTCATTCCAGGTAAAGCTAAAGAAGCCATTGAGCAAGTAGTCCACATAGCAAAGACTTTCTTCATCTTTTGTCCGACACCACCCATTTCATCCAACATGAGAGTGTGAGTACGGTCATAAGTAGCACCTACCATAAAGAAGAGACTCGCACCAATCAAACCATGAGAAATCATCTGTAGCATTGCGCCACTGACTCCTAAGTCAGTAAAAGAAGCAATCCCGATCAAGACAAAACCCATGTGAGAAATTGAAGAATAGGCAATCTTGCGTTTTAGGTTGCGTTGAGCAAAAGAAGTTAATGCTGCATAGATAATATTAACTACCCCTAAAATGACCAATACTGGAGCAAAGAAAGCATGAGCATCGGGTAACATCCCTGCATTCATTCTTAAAAGGGCATATCCACCCATTTTTAAAAGAATACCTGCAAGTAACATATGTGCTGGTGCTGTAGCTTCACCATGAGCATCGGGAAGCCAGGTATGAAGGGGAAAGATGGGTAATTTGACACCATAGGCAATCAAAAAGCCACTGTACAGTAACAATTGTAGATTCAAACTGTAATCCTTAGCAGCGATCGCACTCATGTCAAAGGTAACATTATCACCATAGAATGCCATTGTCAAGGCTGCGATCAGAATAAATAGCGAACCTCCTGCGGTATAGAGAATAAACTTCGTAGCAGCGTAAAGACGTTTTTTGCCTCCCCATATCGAAAGAATTAAATACACGGGTACTAACTCTAATTCCCAGACAAGGAAAAATAGCAACATATCCTGCACGGCAAAAACAGCTATTTGTCCGCCGTACATTGCCAACATTAGGAAGTAAAAGAGCTTTGGCTTAAAGGTTACGGGCCAAGCTGCCATAATAGCTAAAGTGGTAATAAAGCCTGTTAAAACCACTAGAGGCATCGATAATCCATCTACCCCCACAGACCATTTCAAGTCTAATTGTGGTATCCAGGTATAGCTTTCGACTAACTGTAAGTTAGGGTTGCTAAGATCGTAACCATTGCAAAAAGCGTAAACAATAATTGCAAAATCAATTAAACCTACTGTCAGGGAATACCAGCGTACAGTTTTACCATCTTTGTCAGGAATAAACGGTATCAGTAAGCTGGCAACAATGGGAAATAAAATTACGGTGGTTAACCAAGGAAAATTTGCCATAAATTAAATCGAAGAGGAAATAAGAAAGTTTTGTTATTTATTCTCTTTCCATCATCGAAGGTAATGTAGTGAACCTAGAATATTCTTAATGAATTGTTTAGCTCAGTAAAAACCGAAAATTACTATATTAATGAATACAACTGTAGGAGAAACCATTAATGGATGTCAAAGCAGCCGTAGCTACAAAGGCGGGAAAACCTTTAAGCATTGAAACAGTACAACTTGATTCGCCTCAAGAAGGAGAAGTACTAGTAGAAATCAAAGCCACAGGGGTTTGCCATACTGATGCTTATACCCTTTCGGGAAGCGACCCAGAAGGCTTATTCCCTGCAATTTTAGGACATGAAGGAGCAGGGGTAGTAGTAGAAGTAGGCAAAGGAGTCACCAGCGTTAAACCAGGAGATCATGTAATCCCCCTTTACATCCCAGAATGTCGGCAATGTCCCTATTGCTTAAGCATGAAAACTAATTTATGTCAGGCAATACGTAGTACTCAAGGTAAGGGGCTAATGCCTAACGGTACAAGTCGTTTTTCCCTAGATGGTAAACCTTTATACCACTATATGGGTACATCAACTTTTGCTAACTATACGGTGTTACCAGAAATATCTCTAGCTAAAATTCGTCAAGATGCACCTTTAGATCGAGTATGTCTTATTGGTTGCGGGATCACAACTGGTTTAGGAGCAGTAATTAATACAGCCAAGGTTGAGCCAGGAGCAAACGTAGTCGTGTTTGGCTTGGGTGGTATTGGTTTAAGTGTCATTCAAGGGGCAAAATTGGTAGGAGCGAGTAAAATTATTGGAGTCGATCTTAATCCAACTAAGCGTACTCTTGCAGAACAGTATGGCATGACTCATTTTGTTAATCCGAAAGAAATTGACGGGGATTTAGTGCCTTATCTAGTGGAATTAACAGATGGTGGTGCAGACTATAGTTTTGAATGCATTGGTAATGTCAATGTGATGCGTCAGGCTTTGGAATGTTGTCACAAGGGTTGGGGTGTTTCCACAATTGTTGGTGTGGCTGGCGCGGGAGAAGAAATTAGTACTCGTCCTTTCCAATTAGTTACAGGAAGAGTTTGGCAGGGGACAGCTTTTGGTGGCGCAAGAGGTCGTACTGATGTTCCTAAGATTGTCGATTGGTATATGGAAGGCAAAATCGATATTGATAGTATTGTGACTCACACTATGGGTATAGATAAAATTAATGATGCTTTTGATTTAATGCATGAAGGAAAATCTATTAGGAGTGTGGTTACTTTTTAATGTGGTTTGATAGGGCGAGGTTAACGAAAAAAGGTGTGGGAGTTAAACACTAACAACGCGAAGAAAGAATGAGTAATGAGTAAATACTTATACTTTAAATATGCAGAAATTAGCTTTTTTCCCACCTTAAACTTCGCTCACCCGATAGGGCATACTGGAAAAGATTAGCGTATATTTTAAAATTTTAATTAGCTGCATTCCAAATTTACAATAAGAAACACACCCTACAAACTGAAACTTATTTGATTTAGTTATGTCAGTATTAGTTGAAACCCTCGATAGATGTTTAAAGGTTTTGAAAGATAATCATCATAATGCTGCTCTAAATTTACAAGTAGGATTATCTTTAGAAAAAATTGAAGACACAACTAACTTACTTTTATACAAAATTCCGCAAGAAATTCAAGAGCTATATCAATGGCGAAATGGCATGAAATATGGAGGTATATTTTATTCTCCTTATGGCGGAACACTAACTTTTCATTCTTTAGAAAAAGCTGTTGAAAAAAGCTTTTCATTTAATGGATTTGAATTGATTGGAGAGTCAATTCATGTTGAGGAATTACATTTATTTAGCTCTATAGATAGGTGGTTTCCTTTTGCTGCTTGGGATAAAGAGGAAAAAACTCCTATTTTTACTGTAACAGACGATTATTCAGTACGAATAGCTTACACTAGCTTGACTAATATGATGCTAGTTCATGCAGAATGTTATGAAAAAGGATTATTTACATTTGAATATTCAGGTAGAGAAGTAAGTCTTAAAAAAGGAAATGATATTAAAAAATAATTTATCTCTATTGTTAAAAAATATAATTCAATAGTAGATAAAGAGTTGATTTTTCATAAATATAAAATTCAAAATAGATTCTTAGAATAAGTAATATTTGACATATTAAAATGTTATGTAAAGACCTTATTAAACAATTATTTATTTTAATTTTAGGGAATTGTTATAAGGTTATTAAGTATCTTTACGTATATAGCGATCGCAATTTCTTTAATCATTTTATTGTTATTGACATTATTTATGACAAACCTGGGAAATATAAAAAGAGTTATGTTCCACGAATTATTTTATGACTTCTCTTGTATCCCAATGCAGTAATTTAGCCGATAACGTTAATAATATACTCAGTATTTTAGCGCAAGAAGCTAATTTAACCATAGACACAAATGTTATTGAAGTATCTTTGAAAAAAGCTATTGCACCTAAATTTGAAATAGTTTTTGCTGGTGCTTTTAGTGCTGGAAAATCGATGTTAATTAATGCCCTTTTAGAAAGAGAGTTACTTTATAGTGCAGAAGGACACGCTACAGGTACAGAATGTCATATAGAGTATGCTGAACCAGAAGCCGA
Organism: Hyella patelloides LEGE 07179; assembly: GCF_900659865.1. Taxonomy (GTDB): domain Bacteria; phylum Cyanobacteriota; class Cyanobacteriia; order Cyanobacteriales; family Xenococcaceae; genus Hyella; species Hyella patelloides. Next base: position 214 of record NZ_LR214125.1, on the reverse strand, counting down.
AAAAGTAGTTTTGACTTTTCTAAGCGAACAAGAAATTACCGAACAGGCAAATGCAATCTATCCCCTATTAGGTATTTTTATTAAAGGTGAACCTATCCCACTAATATGATTTTGGTAATCCACATATGAATAGTTGCCAAAGTCAAAAAACCATCAAAAACAAGAGATTGACGTTCCCAACGAACCACTAAACGTCTATATTTTCTTTGAAACC
>NZ_LR214124.1 GCF_900659865.1 Hyella patelloides LEGE 07179 | reverse complement strand
TAGCACCATTACTATCTTTGAATTAGCACCTGACGGAAAATTATTGCGCCGTCATTCCCATAGTATTCCTGGCTTCTCTTTTATTCACGATTTTGCCATTACTCCCCATTACTGCATATTTTTTCAAAACCCTGTTAACTTTAACCCCCTTCCCTTTCTTTTGGGAATTCGTGGTGCGGGGGAATGTGTTGAATTTCAACCAGGAAAGCCAACTCGTGTGGTTTTAATTCCTCGCGATCCTAAAAATAAAGAAGTTAAAATCTTTGAAGTAGATTCGGGTTTTGTGTTTCATCACGCTAATGCTTTTGAAAAAGAAAATCAGGTTTGCATAGACTCTATTGCTTACGCGTCTCTTCCTCAAGTACAAGCCGATGCGAATTATAAAGAAGCAGATTTTGACAAACTCGATCCTGGAAAGTTATGGAGATTCACCCTTAACTTGCAAGATGGTACTGTAGAACGAAAATTAGTAGAGCCTTGCTGCTGTGAATTTCCTACCATCCATCCAGATCGAGTAGGTAGAGACTATCGCTACTTATTTATGGGTGCTGCTCATCAAGATACTGGTCGTAATGCACCCTTACAAGCTATTTTAAAACTAGATTGGGAGACAGGAGAAAAACAGTCTCATTCCTTTGCTCCCCATGGTTATGTTAGCGAACCTATATTTGTTCCCAGACAAGGAGGTAAGCAAGAAGATGAAGGCTGGGTGTTAACTCTTGTTTATGATGGTAAAAACCATCGTTCTACTTTAGCTATTTTAGATGCTCAAAACATAGAAGGAGATGCTGTTGCGTTGCTTCATCTCAAGCATCATATTCCCTATGGTTTGCATGGTAGTTGGACTGATTCTGTTTTCTAAGATGATAGTGGGTTGGCTCTGAGGTATTTAATTTGACGAGCGTTCCAAAGCTTACGAAAACCTATTTTGATTGGGAGTAGCGATCGCCTTGAAGCTCGTGTATAATTCTTGTTTTAGGGCGATCGCTATTGATTTGAAATTTGATTTTCTTTTTTCAGTTAGGGTCAATTAAGTATTAAGCGATTAGGATATGAGTGAAAATTAAGCTCGATAATTTTACCCCCACTCGCTTGTGAACACTAATTCTCCTTATCAGTTTCTTCAACCAGAAGATGTAATTGAAGTTGCTCCTCCTACTGTTGATTCTCAAATGAGAGTTATCGAGGCTCTAGCCAAAATGAATCAGAAAGAGCCAAACCAGTCAACTTATCGTCGCTACAGCTATGTTTTAGTAGTAGAAAAATTGCAACTTGTAGGAATTATAACCGAGCGCGATATCGTTAAGTTGACCTCGGCAGAAACTAATTTGGTAGAGACAAAAGTGGACGCAGTAATGACGAAACAACTCATTACCCTCAAAAAATCTGAGTTTTTGGATGTTCAAACAATACTGGCAATTCTACGTCAGAAAAAAATTAGACATCTGCCAATCGTAGACGCTCATGGACAATTAGAGGGAATTGTCACTGTTAATACGATTAGCCGAGCTTTACATCCATCTAATATGCTCAAATTTCGCCGTGTCGATGAAGCAATGACACTTCAAGTTCTGGAAGCTCCCGAAACTTCATCAGTGTTGAGTTTGTCGCAGATGATGGCAGACAATCGGAGTAGTTGTGTTGTAATTGTTTCTCCTCAACAGCCAGAAGAAGTTACTGAACTAGCCGAGCGTGATTTGAGTTCATTGTCTATTCCTGTAGGGATTGTTACCGAAAGAGATATCGTCCAATTTCAAATACTAGGTCTAGATTTAATTAACACAATCGCTCAAACCGTCATGAGTACACCCTTGGTATGTGTTAAGACTACAGACTCGCTGATGCAAGTACATCAGCAGATGGACTCACTGCGGGTACGTAGGTTAGTAGTAATAGGAAAACAAGGAGAACTACAGGGAATTATTAATCAATACGATATGTTGAAAGTTCTCGATCCAGCCGAACTTTTTGGGATCATCGGAACTTTACAACAAGAGTTAGAAGAGAAAACAAATCAATTACAACAAGAAAAAGAATTAGCTCAAGTTACTTTGCAATCTATCGGTGATGCGGTAATAACTACTGATGTGATGGGTAAAATCGTCAATTTTAACCCGATGGCAGAAAGGTTAACTGGCTGGAGAATTTCAGAGGCTAAACACCAGCCTTTAACGGATATATTTCGCATCATCAATGAACACACGAGAGAACCAGTCCCCAATCCTGTAGAAAAGGTATTACGAGAAAATAGAGTGTTTGGTTTAGCTAATCACACTATACTAATTGCTCGCGATGAAACGGAATACTCGATTGAAAATTCGGCTGCGCCAATTCGGGATCGCCTGGGTCGAATAATTGGTACGGTTATTGTTTTTCACGACGTTACAGAGTCTCGTGATTTGACTAATCAACTGTCTTGGCAAGCAACTCATGATGCTTTAACATGCTTATATAATCGGCGTGAATTCGAGAAAAAAGTGGCAGAAGCGATCGCCATTGCTCAAAATGAAGGTCATCAACACGCTCTTTGCTATCTAGATTTAGACCGATTCAAAATAGTTAACGATACTTGCGGTCATGCTGCTGGAGACGAATTACTAAGACAAGTAACTCAACTACTCAATCAACGGATTCGTTCTGCTGACATTCTGGCTCGCTTAGGTGGTGATGAATTTGGCTTTTTGCTGTATCAGTGTCCTTTAGAAGTAGCTACCAAAATTGCCAACAATCTCAGACAATGGATTGAAGATTTTCATTTTACTTGGGAGGGGCAAGCTTTTGCTATTGGAGTCAGTATTGGTTTAGTGGAAATCAACTCTAACACTGAAAATTTAAGTAGTTTATTAAATGCTGCCGATGCAGCTTGTTATGCGGCTAAAGCGAATGGTCGTAACTGTGTTCATGTTTATCAAGATAACGATGCTGAATTAGCCAAGAATCTTGGAGAAAGACAGTGGATTATCAGATTAAATCAAGCTCTGTCAGAAAACCGCTTTTGTCTTTACTCACAAAAAATTGTCTCAATTAAAGACGAGGAAGAAGTCGATCGCTATGAAATACTACTGCGTCTCAGGGATGAGCAAGGACAAGTTATAACTGCTGGTGCTTTCATCCCCGCAGCAGAGCGTTATGACCTTATGCCAGCTATAGATCGCTGGGTTATCAATCATTTTTTAGCTGACTATGAACGTCACTATCAACAAGGTGGAGAGCCAAAAAAAGCTCAGTCCAATAGCTTATATGCGATCAATCTTTCTGGAGCGAGTATCAGTAGCCAAAGTTTTCGTCTTTTTCTCAAAGAACAATTTACTCGCTTTCAAATCGCTCCTTCGACAATTTGTTTTGAAATTACAGAAACAGTAGCTATTTCTAATCTTGCCACCGCAGCTAAGTTTATTCAAGAATTAAAAGAATTAGGTTGTTCGATTGCTTTGGATGATTTTGGGAGTGGCATGAGTTCTCTAAATTATCTCAAAAATTTATCTGTCGATTATTTAAAAATAGACGGTAGCTTTGTTAAAAACATTGTCGAGGAGCGAGTAGATCGCGCCACAGTAGAATACTTTAATCAGATCGCTCAAATTATGCAGATTAAAACTGTGGCTGAGTTTGTCGAAGATAAAGCTATTTTGCAAAAATTGCAAGAAATCGGGATAGATTATGCTCAAGGATACGGTATTGCTCGACCAATACCTCTTGTTCTTGGTTAAAAAAAATCTATGGCGTTTTTACATTCATGAATTATAACTACCGTACAAAAGTTTCGGCGAAATATCTCTAACTTATTTTATTTTTTCGTCGTTGCTGAATATGTAATGCTTCAACTCTATTTAAGTTAACTTAATGAGCGAATAAAAAGTTCTTAAAAGCCTAGAGCTTAGAGCTTATAGCTTAGAGCTACGAAAAGTAACATTTTATGCGTCATTACTTAAATCACCAACGCCACTTTTTCTAGCTTGTAATTTTAAGAGAATATCTGCATGGACTTCTTTGGTAATCGGATAAAAGTAAGCTAACACTAAACCAATAATTAAAACTACGGTGGGTAAGGGAGCAACAGCAACTCTAATTGCGAGTAATGCACTATCTGGTTGTACTGGTATTGGCTCTCCTGGTTGTCTGGTAATAAATCCCGACCATTCTAATGCTTGTCCGACCAAAAATAGAGCTAAAGCTAAACCAAACTTTTGCAACAATACCATAAAACTATAAAAAATACCTTCTCTTCTTTGACCTGTATTTAATTCATCTAGTTCTATAACATCTGGTATCATTGACCAGGGTATTAAATAAGCTACAGAAACACCAATTCCAGCCATACTTGCTAAGATATAAAGCTCTCTGATTTGTCCTGGACCAATTATAAATAAACCTACTTCAGCTACAATCCAAATTGCTGTACCAATAAACAAGACGGCTCTTTTGCCAATTTTTTCACTAACAAATTTCCAAACAAATAACATTACTAAAGCCGTTCCTTGAACTGCGATCGCAACTGTCGGGAAGGCAGCTTCTTCCATTCCCATCCAACTCACTACGTAATAAATAAGAATAGATGCTGTTAATTGTACGGCTAGCCAGCAGCATAAATAAATACCAATTACATAAAGAAAAGCTTTATTATTAAAAGCGATTTTTAATTGTTCTTTTATAGAAATCGAGGGTGTTTCTTGGGCTTTGTTTCGATGTTTTATGGCTTCGGAATCACACAAATGAAATTCTGTTTTAGAGCGAATTAAGGTCAGACCAAAGAAAAGAAATTGTATACCAGTTAGAGTACCTAAAATTCCATAAACGTTAATGCCGTTGACACTATTGATTATTTGAGAAAGTCCTAATCCTAAAAAAATACTACCCGTAGCAATTACAATAAAGCCAACTACTTTTTTAAGCTGTTGATTTAATATTGGTTCAGAGCCTCTTTCTTGGATACGAAAAATACACCACAATAGGGCTACCATCGAGATAATACTACTAACTAAGCCTAAAACAAAGTATTGTCTTACAGGATCGTCAGGATAAGCCTGAAAAATAAAAGTTGCTAAAATTAAAGATAAAATACTGCCACCAATGGAAAAAGCAAAGCGAAAACTATTAAGATTAGTTCGTTCGTTATAGTCTTGAGTTAATTCTGGAGTCAGGGCTGTATAGGGTAAATTAACCGCAGTATAAGCAAGATTAAATAGAATAGCAATTACTATATAATAAGCAAACAAACACCAATCATTGACGTTAGGATCGCTACTAAATTCTGGTACTAGCCATTGGAGAAAAAAGAATAAACCAAAAGGAATTGTCCCAAACAACATCCAAGGAATACGCCTTCCCCATTTACTTCGAGTGCGATCGCTTAAAATACCTGCAATGGGGTCATTAATCGCATCTCCAATCTTACCAATAGCGAGGATACTTCCTGCCATCCCTGGGGGTAAACCCGCCACATTAGTGAAAAAATACAGCAAAAAGAATACTAATATATTAGCGGTAATTGCAGGACCCATGTCTCCTGAACCGTAAGCTAATTTTGTGGTAAAGTTTAATTTTTCTGGTTTCATAACTCTTCTAGCTCTTTACCTCTAAAATTATATTGAGTAAGATGCTTTACAATTCTCTATCGAATACATTACTTATGACTATATTGCAATAAATCCTTAACACTTTAGTTCATATAGACAATATATAAATTGACCTCTGGGATTG
>NZ_LR214123.1 GCF_900659865.1 Hyella patelloides LEGE 07179 | reverse complement strand
AGGGCGTTGCTGATTTAGCGAACGAGTGCGCGACGGCGAAGCCGAGTCCTTTAGGGGTCTTGGGCGGGGCTTACAAGTTCTGCCGTGAAACGACAGAATCAGCCCCTTGGGTTTCCCTCAATGAGCAATATGCGCGATGCGAAGCGAGTCCTTTAGGGGAGCGGTATCCTTTAGGACTCGTTCAAGACAGTAATGTCACCCAAAATAATACGGTTCGTAGCTATAAGCTATAGGCTATAAGCTATAAGCTTTGAAATAATTTTGAATAACAGCATAGAAAGCGTAAAAACTTGTCTCAGCATTATGCATTCACCAACGCCATAAATAGAAGAAATAGGGAATAGGAAACAGGGAACAAAACAAAGAGGTAAGGATGAACAATGTTCCTCTTACTGCTACTATTACTCTGATTTCTGACTCGAAGACTCCTGAGTTTAACTTTTCTTTTTACGTTTAGTTTTTCTTTTAGTTGGTTTAGAAGTCGCAGAATTTCTACCATTGGTTGAGGTGGATTTATTCGGGGAATTAGATTTTTTGGAAATTGCGGGAGGGACTTCAAACACAGGTATTGTAAAGTGAAATTCGCTTCCTTGGTCTTTTCCTGCTGATTCTGCCCAGATTGTACCGCCCCAACCAGTAACAATTTGTCTACAGATGGCTAACCCTAAGCCTGTTCCTCCTGCACTACGGCGTAATGCACCTTCTTCTTGATAAAAGCGGTCAAAGACAGTTTCTAGGCGATTGGGTTCGATACCTTTCCCTGTATCGGCAACGGTGACTTCGAGGTTATTAGAGTCATTTGTTTTCACAATAATAGTAATTTGTCCTTCAGTACCCGTAAATTTACAGGCATTATCAAGGAGTTTGGCTAACACTTCCACTAACCACTCGCCATCGGCTCTTACTAAGGGAGATTCGGGGGTTACGAAGTTTTGAATTTCAGGAATTTTTTCTCCTGAGATACGAGCGCGGACATTGCTGAGAGCCAAATCAATACATTCTGCAATAGATAAAGGTTCAAGATTCCACTCTACTCTGCCACTTTCGAGACGAGAAAGGGTCAAAAAGTCTTGTACTAGGTTACGCATTCTTTCAGCATCACCCAAGGCGGTATTGAGCATCACCTGACGCAGTTCAGCAGACATATCAGGTTCGGTAGCTAAACTTTCGAGACAAATTTGAATGGTAGAAAGGGGTGTGCGTAGTTCGTGTCCCGTAATAGCTACTAAATTGGAACGGGTACGATCTAGGGCTTCTAGCTGTTCGTTGAGATCTTCTAAGTTGGCGTAGGCTTCGGCTTGAATTAGTGCCACTCCTACCTGAGTAGCGATCGCATCTACTAATGCCACATCATCTGCTTTCCAATCAATAGAGGTGGTGTCACTATGGTGTAATTCGATCATGCCTAGAAGATGATCTTGGTATAACACGGGTACTAATAGCCAAGAAGCGATTGCAAAGTTTTGGACTAAGTTTTGTAAATATTCTCCTGTACCTTGTTCCCAAGCAGTTTTTGTCAGTCGAACATCTTCTTGAGTATCTTCGATAATTAAGGTTTCGTGGTTTTCTACTACATCTGCAAACAGTGGGTTATTTTGGAGATGCCACGTTTTCCCTTTAACAGCAGGGATACCAGGACGGGTAAATTCATGATTAATCGTAGCGGTGGTATCTTCTTCGCGACAACGATAAACGATGCAGCGACTAATGCCAAAGCCTTCACCTAGTTTTTGGACTGCTACGTGTAAGATTTCTTCGGTATCTAGCGATCGCCGAATGGCATCAGTGACAGAGTTGAGTAACTTTTCTTTTTGTTGTTTTTGAGCCAGAGATTTGTTTGCTTTGAGTAGTTTGTACTGTCCTGCTTGTAAATAGCTCACTAAACGCTGCACAAAAGGATCGGGGTTATCAACAGCAGTATTTGCTAAAGTAGGACATTCTTCCACAGTTTTCTGATTTAAAACAGTTGAAAATAAATATTTTTGGCGAGCTTTCTCGATTTTTTGCTCTAATTCTGGTCTATAAACTAATACACGCCCTAATAATAATTCTGCTGCTTTAACACTTACTTGAGGTTCAAAAGTCCAAATGCCCTCAAAGCGTCGGCTAGCGTCCATTGCTAAACTGACTCTGTCATCAGGATCGATAGTGGTTTTTTCTCCACAAACCAAACAGCAGCAATACTGTTGGCTAATTACCACTAAATGCCACTCATGATTTAAAGAATCTTGAGAGTTAAAAGCAATAGTTTCGTAAATATCAGAACTATTTTTGAACTCTGCTTCTGGAGCAGCCAACACATAAACTTGATCTGTTTTAACTGCCATTCGACCATAGCGATGAGCCTCTTGACGATAAAAACGTTCTTTTTGAAAGCTGGCAATTACCAATGGTGCATCAGAATCAGCTAAAACTCGATCTTCCATCGCATGGGATAGAGCGGTTAAAGATGATTTGAAATACATTTGTGGTCGCCAATGAGGAAAAAATTCCAGCAATTGGCATACTAAAGGTTGAGAAACGCTCATCTATAATTTTTTGAGATTGAGAACTGATGATGAACTATTAAAAAGCTATTAGTTCATAACTACTTATTTAATAAGTGATAACCGCGATCGCCAAAAATACTTTACAGATAAAATACTTTTCTATAAACATCCTACAAAAAAGCGTCTCCCTCTCTTAAGAAAAAAATTATATTTCGCAACAATTATGGCTATTCTTGACTGACTGTTACCGATATACAACTGGTGATAACTAAGTTATAGCAGATATTTCAGACATTTATATTTTATGGCGATCGCTATAAAATAGTTAATTTTTGCCATAGTGTTCGTTTTTTTACATTACCAGGAAATATCTTTTAATAACCTAAGAGGCCGAGAAAATAGGATAATTTGATTTATAACGGAAAATTTTAGAGAACACGACGGTATGCACTTAAGTGAAATAACTCATCCTAATCAGTTGCACGGCTTATCACTTCGGCAACTAGAAGATATTGCCCGTCAAATTAGAGAAAAACATTTACAAACAGTAGCAGCTAGCGGTGGTCATTTAGGACCAGGTTTGGGAGTCGTCGAACTTACGGTAGCTCTTTATCAAACTCTCGATCTAGATCGTGATAAAGTTGTTTGGGATGTGGGACATCAAGCCTATCCCCACAAACTACTTACAGGAAGATACAAAGATTTTCATACCCTCAGACAAAAAGATGGTGTGGCAGGTTATTTAAAACGCTGTGAAAATAAATTCGATCATTTTGGCGCAGGACACGCTTCTACCAGTATTTCCGCAGCTTTAGGCATGGCATTAGCTAGAGATGCTAAAGGGGAAGACTATAAGTGTGTCGCTATCATTGGGGATGGCTCACTGACTGGTGGTATGGCATTAGAAGCGATTAACCATGCAGGGCATTTACCTAAAACTAATCTGATGGTAATTCTCAATGATAATGAGATGTCCATTTCTCCCAATGTAGGGGCAATTTCTCGCTACCTAAACAAAGTACGCCTTTCTGACCCCGTACAGTTCATTTCTGATAATTTAGAAGAACAATTTAAAAACGTTCCTTTTTTTGGGGAATCTTTAACTCCTGAGATGGAAAGAGTCAAAGAAGGGATGAAACGCCTGGCTGTACCCAAAGTAGGAGCAGTAATTGAAGAATTAGGCTTTAAATATTTTGGCCCTATTGATGGTCATAATTTAGCAGAATTAACTACTACCTTGAAACACGCCCACAAAGTAGCTGGACCAGTACTGGTTCATGTTGCCACAGTAAAAGGCAAAGGATATGCCCTCGCCGAAAAAGATCAAGTAGGCTATCATGCCCAAAATCCCTTTAATTTAGCTACAGGAAAGGCTGTACCTGCAACCAAGCCCAAACCACCCAAGTATGCTAAAGTTTTCGCCCATACTCTAACTCAATTGGCGGAAAATAACCCTAAAATTGTTGGTATCACCGCAGCGATGGCAACGGGTACGGGGTTAGATAAACTCCAGAAAAAACTACCCAAACAGTACATAGATGTGGGTATCGCAGAACAACACGCAGTAACCTTGGCTGCTGGTTTAGCTTGCGAAGGAATGCGACCTGTAGCTGCTATTTACTCGACTTTTTTGCAAAGAGCTTACGACCAGCTAATTCATGATGTCTGCATTCAAAAGCTACCCGTATTTTTCTGTTTAGATAGGGCTGGTATTGTTGGTGCAGATGGTCCCACTCACCAGGGAATGTATGATATTGCCTATCTGCGTTGTATTCCTAATATAGTTGTGATGGCACCCAAAGACGAAGCAGAATTACAGCAAATGGTAGTTACTGGAGTCAATTATACAGAAGGGGCGATCGCAATGCGTTATCCTCGTGGTAATGGCGTTGGTGTACCCTTAATGGAAGAAGGTTGGGAGCCTATCGAAATTGGTAAAGCAGAATTGCTCCGCAGTGGTGATGATGTCTTGCTATTGGGTTATGGCACAATGGTATATCCTGCAATGCAAGTAGCCGAAATTCTCAGCGAACATGGTATTGAAGCTACTGTGGTTAATGCTCGTTTCGTCAAACCCCTAGATGAAGAGTTAATCTTACCTTTAGCCAAGCGCATTGGTAAAGTTGTCACCCTCGAAGAAGGCTGCATCATGGGCGGTTTTGGTACAGCTGTAACCGAAGCTTTGCAAGATAACGATGTTTACGTACCTGTAAAACGTTTAGGTGTTCCCGATATCTTAGTAGACCATGCCACACCAGATGAGTCTAAAGCTAGTCTTGGTTTAACCAGCCCTCAAATGGCAGAAACAATTCTTAATGCTTTTTTTAAGAGCAAAGAAACTGCTGTAGTTAGTTAATAGAAAAGAAAATAGGGTAGGAAATTCCTACTCTGTAAATCTTCTTTTATTTTTATCATTCTGTATTTATAGCTTCAAAAATCTGCCTGACTATCTTGGGATACAATATTTTGCCAGCATGAAAAGGAACGATAAAACTAGAGTTGTCGTTTGCAATATATTCGATGACATTGTGGTACTTTCCACGATAGAGATATTTGTGCTGCCAAAAATATCCAAGACGCTGGTGGGCTATCAGAGTCTATAAATGGACGTGGGAGGAAATGTAAGACTACCTCTGTAGCTGTTTCCGTGTTCTCCGTCAACCACCCCTAAACAATTAACCTTGTTTTAGGGAATCTCCGCCCTTCTAGGGCGCGAGAGGATGTCAATTCCTTTACTTCTTAATCTAATAAAAGCCCGTATTTAGTAACAGCTTTTCCGCGTCTTTAGCCGTTAATCTTGGTAATTTAGGCAACTGAAACCTCTAGAGTCATCGTTGTTACTTTTTTTCACAATAAATTTTGTTTTTCTACATCAGATAAAGTCTCAATGTATGGTTCTACTGCTTCATGAATATTGGTTTTTACCTCATCGAAATAATCTCCTTGGCTCTGAAATACTTCTAATTCAGGACAATAAGCAGAAAAGCTACAGCGGTTTGCAGGTTTATAAGGGACAGTAGCAGCAGTGGGCAAACCAGTTACGCAGATGTTGGGGATTCATTAAATCCATCGCTATTTTAATCAGGGTATCAACCCTTTTGGAAGTTCTGGGAGAGAACTGCCTCAAGAAAGCCTTTAGCTGTGACCACCAGTGTTCAATGGGATTAAACTCTGGAGAATAGGGGGAAAGCTCTAAAACTCTCGCTCCTAC
>NZ_LR214122.1 GCF_900659865.1 Hyella patelloides LEGE 07179 | reverse complement strand
ACTGCACCTGAAAATCGAGACTTAGGGCTAGTCAAATCTACTCGCCCAAAACGAGCTAAACCGCCCCTGGACTTGTCTCCGTTTCCCGCTTGACAAACAGCTTTCAACCTTAACTTGTCACCAATGGGTAATAGGTAATACAAATTACGATATTTGTGGAGCTTTCACTAATTTAGCAGGTAGCCAAAACATAAAAGTAGAGCCTTTTCCGACACTACTGTCTACTGTGATATTACCACCCATCATTTCGCAAAAACTTTTACAAATAGTCAAGCCTAAACCCGTTCCAGCATATTTTTTAGTTGTGCCTAAATCTGCTTGAGTAAAAGGCTGAAATATTTGTTTTATTTGTTGCTCATTCATCCCAATTCCAGTATCAGAAATTGTAAAAATAATCCAATCTGAAGCTAAATGATGAGGCGCATCATAATTTTTTTGTGGGGTATGCAAAGAAGAAGAAACTACTCGATCGCTGAAAGCTGGCATAGTAAAATTGGTAGTTAACGCTACATTAGTTTGACTCAATGTGTTAAGTTCTGGTTGTAAAATTGATAACTGACGACTATCAATTAAAGCGGGTAAAAATTTTCTGGGTTGACGACTAATTGTCAGAGAAATTTTTCCTTGGTTAGTAAATTTAGCTGCGTTACTTAAGATATGAAATAAAATTTGTTTAACTCGTTTGCGATCGCTAAGCATCAAACCCAAATCACTATTATCTTTGATGATAATTTTATTTTGATTTTTTTGTATCATCGGAATTACTAGACTTTTGACTTCGGCAATTAAAGTCGTGATATCAAATCTTTCTATACAAAAACTTACCTTATCTCCTTCTAGTTTAGAAGCATCAAGAATATCTTCAATTAAAGTCAATAGATGAGTTCCCGATTTTTGAATTTGTTCTAGATCGGCGATCAATTCTATAGATTTAGATTCTTTAGCTTCTGCTAATAATAAATCACACAACCCCAAAATACCATTAAGAGGAGTTCTCAGTTCGTGACTCATATTTGCTAAAAACTTACTTTTAGTAATATTAGCAATTTCTGCTTTTTCTTTGGCTCTTTTTAACTCTTCTTGAGCGATTTTACTATCTGTATTATCTCGAATAATAGCCAGCACTTGGTCTTCTCCAAAAACGGCAATTCTCGCTTCAAAATATCGGCGACGGTTGTTCACAAACCATTCATACTCAAATATTTGAATTCTCTCCTCTGTTTTGGCTTTTTCCATAGCAATCTGAAAAAGATTGGCTGTAGTTTTAGAAAAAATGTTCTTGATATTTTTCCTAATTAATTCTTTAGTTATATACTGCTGTTCTGGGGATATTTTACTATCAATCAAATTACCCTGAAGATCTAAAATCCACATTAAATCAGGAATCCCATTTAATAAGGCGTTATTTTTAACTTCACTTTGTTTTAAATGATCGGCTTTATCTTCTAATTTTTCAATAGTATCTTTTAGCTTATTACTCATCATATTAAAGGAATTTGCCAAAGTGCCTAATTCATCTTGAGACTTAATGATAATAGGCTGTTTCATATCTCCTTCTGCCATTCTTTCCGTGGCTTGAGTAATTTTTTGCAGTGATTCTATAATGGAACGACTTATCAAAATTGCTATAATAATACCCGTAGCAGAAGCTATAATTGCAATGAGAATTCGACGATTTCTAACTAGAGCAATTTTCCTTTTTACAGAGTTAGTAGATAACTCAATACTAACTACACCTATTCTATGATGATTAGTCTTGATTATTTTTCCTGCTAATAAAGTATTAGCTTTTTGTTGAAAAATTATATTATTACTATCAAGAACTCGATCTACAAAAAAGCGTTGAGATACATTTAAAGCCACAGGTCGAATCGATTCAGTTTTAATAACAACTTTACCTTGTTGATTGTATATTTTTGCCGAAACGACAATATCTTCTTTTTGAAGATCTTCGATTACTTCTTCTAAAAAAGTTATATTGCCCTGCTCTAAACTATTAGAAGAAACTGAGGCAACAGTATTTACTAACAGTTCTGCCCTTTGCTGTAATTCTTCTTGAAATTCTTGTTTTTTTGTATGAAGAGATAACGCAGTGACTCCCGCAACGGTGATAACAATTGCAGTAGTCATTGCAGTAGTAAGCTTTGCTGCTAAAGGTAATTTACTCCAGCTAAATAACAACATTGGTTTTTCCTATTAGGAGTAATGAAGCCAAGATTAAGCTGTTGGAAAACAGCTTAGTTACTCTAAATTATTACTTTTTAAGCTTATCAATAGCTAAAACCTTAATGCTTGAGTAATCTTACTGATTTGTATATTTTTTTTTTGTAAAATAGCAACATTTTTAAAGCTTTAATGAAGGCTTATCGAAAAAACATAAAAAATAGATGAAAAGACAATCTTTTTTCTAAAAAGTATTTCTAAATTTTTATAAAAAAATCAAAAATAATACTAAATTCATATGTTTAACGTCAAATATAAAATTATAAACAAATTATTGTGTCGCTGCTATGAATAACATATTACAGAATGAAGCACGAAATTACTCAAAAACAAATAATACTCAAGAAAAAAATAGCGATTAAAATTTTAACGAAAATAAAGAATAGTCCGATTTAAAGATATTTCACCGCAATTTCTGATATCAACTCATCAATAATGTAAAAACACTGAAATAGTTTAATTATTTAAAATTACACCTCAGTAATTTATTTTCAACCGTAGAGCAGAAATGAAGCCAAGAAACAGATAAATGATAGACGAACAATGATAAACTATAATCTATAAATGTTTAAGTCCAATCTTGTTTTTGATCTGTTTTAAAGCGATCGCTGTAAACTTTTTGTTGACTATGAAGATCGCGAGTTTTTTGATAAAGTTCTTCTTCAGTCAATTGCCAATTACTTAAAACTGTTTGTAAATCTTGTTGAATTGACCTTGCTCCAGGAAAACCTCGATAACGAATTGTCATACGAGCTAATTCCGCTAAATTGTAATCATTAGGTTCGCTTTGCAATAAATTATTGATAACACTGCGATCTTTAGCTTCTCTGGGGTGTTTTTGGTCTTGATTGCTCATAACAAAATGTCTAGCTAGTTTCTATCTTAGTAGACAAAACTTGAAATACATTATTTTTTTGTATTTTCTATATTGGAATTTGTTATTCAGCGATTCTGGGAATTGTTATTGTTTTCTCTATAGGCTTGAGAAAAAATAATATAAGTACCTGGGCAAAATTAATTTCGCAAACCCTGATTGTTTGGTAAGCCTTTGAAGCTGTTATGTGTGTAATTTAATTTGCATACCTACTTACTAGCTGCTGTAACTATTATTGATTTGATGTTTTTCAAGAGGTTTTGAAAGTCAACAAAAAATTACATTATATTTACAGTATTAAACTTACTATTGCAGGTAGGATATCAGATTGAGATTCAATCGAGCCAATTCTGAACTCTTATAATGATCTCAACGTCATCTATGCAGGATGTCTAGCAGCAATCCATTGTTGGGAAACTACGATTAACGTTTCTCCTCAACAAGCTTTTCCCAAAATTGTCTCAGCCTCCCCAGGATAAAATAGGAAGCATAACATTGCTACATTATTTTGAAACCATAAGACTACCATAACGGCAGACTTATGAGTAAAGTTAAATGGTCGCCGATTCTCGCCGCTATTTTAAAAATTAACAAGTAAGTTTTACGCTAGACGCTGTTTAGTTACCAAAAAGCCACTTCTGACCATTCAACCTTTGTATGGTATACATTACCATTAAATCTAGGGTAACTCTTCGCTCATCAATCATGAAAGATTCAACAGTGCTAGGTTGATTGCCATCTGTGGCATAAGAAAAAGCTTTTTGACCAGCGATATTTTCATCCAAAAAGTAGAGGTTAAACTGACGTTTACCATTTTGCCAGTTACCAATCACTTGCCAACACTGTTCGCTAGGGTTAGCACCTTTGATGGGAATACCTTGTTTCATAAACTGTAATTCCACATCATCAATACCTTCAGCATCAAAAGCTTCTTTCAAAGCAGGGGTAAAGTGTTTCTCCATAAATTCGCTAAAAGGCTTATCTTCTAGCTTAGGAGGTTTAGCTTTTTTAGCCTTTGCTGGAGGCTTAGAGTTAGCTTTATTCGAGGATTCTGGGGTGGGTTTTGTTTCTTCTGCCATGTCCGAACAAGACAAATTTAATCTAGTGTGTAGTGTTATCTTACCACCTCAATTTTACAGAGGTAGGCGACTTCTAAGGTATAAAACCAGCATCATCGCTATTTAATACTATCAGACTCTACATCTGGCTAACAGAAAAAAGTAATTCCCCTAACATCTGTTTGTAGGAAAAATAAGAATCCCAAAATACATAGCTATAGACACCAACAACTAAAATAGTAATACTTAGTTTTATACTGGTCAATTGCACTGAGCTTACATCAGCTAACCAGTGGAGAATAAAAGGAGTACCCAAATAGAAAAATATCCCATAACCTATGGTTTTCACAACTAATTTGAAATGTAGATGATCGAGATTATCCGCAGCTTGGGTTAACAGAGCAATTATAAATAGACCGAATAAAAATTGCACCAGGTTATTATCCATAAAAGATAACAACTTTGACGAGCGGACAGCACGAGGTTTTCTCCACCAAGGAGCATGCAAGTACGATTTGGGTTTTTTCCGATGATTCATTACTGAATACTTTGAATCCATAAGAAGATCGCTTTCAGCAATCATACTGAGATTCAAGGAAATATTTTGTGAAGACTCCAATAATTTACTGATAATTAATGTAAAGCTAAGTGGGTATTTAGACAGGGTTAATTAAAGGTAAAGGCAAAGTTTAGGAATCAAAATTCAAGGTTCAGAAATAATTGATAGGCGTTTTTCTCCTTGACTAAATTAGTGTTGAAGTTATCCACAGAAAGAGAGTAAATAATCGGGTTTTTCCACAAGTTTTCCACAATTAATGATTATTTACTCGATACTTCCTCATAGGTTCCTTGGTGGAGAAAACCTCGTGCCGTTCGTTCTCTAAATCAGCAACGCCAAAAAAAATCCCATGTTTTAAAAACATAGGATGCATTAACTATTTAAATGTTTGATTGAAAGAGATCGTTGACTTAATATTCAGGTACGTTGGAATCTACCTCTTGACTCCAGGCTTTGATACCACCTTTAACATTAGTGCCTTCAATACCTGCATCTTTCAAAATTTCTAAAGCTTTAGCAGAACGCCCGCCCATTTTACAATGAGCAATTAAGCGATGACCATTGACTAATTCTTTAACTTTAGTGATTCCTGCACCACTTTCAATATCTCCCAAAGGAATTAAAACAGAGCCAGGAATTTGAGCAATTTGATACTCGTTAGGGTTGCGAACATCTAACAAGACAAAATCTTTAGCATCGCTATCCATTAGCTGTTTTAACTCGGTTACACTCATTTCAGGTATAGTCATATTTGATGCTGCTTCTTGTGCTTGGGGAATACCGCAAAATTGTTCGTAATCAATTAATTTTTCAATTATGGGACGTTTTGGGTTGGGTCTTAACTTAAGTTCCCGAAACGTCATATCCCAGGCATTGTAGAGCAATAATCTACCACTAAGAGTATTCTCTGCACCCAAGATAATTTTAATGGTTTCAGTGGCTTGAATCGTACCAATAATCCCACATAATGCACCTAAAACACCTCCTT
>NZ_LR214121.1 GCF_900659865.1 Hyella patelloides LEGE 07179 | reverse complement strand
AATACTTTATCTTGGGATACGTTATCTAATACTTTCTTTGAAAATAGTTTAGCTGATTATTTATTAGCACTTGCTGTTATTGTAGCAAGCAAGATTGTTGTCAAAATCATTCGTCGCTTTGCGATTACAAGACTCAAAAAACTAGCAGCCAGAACCGAAACTATTTATGATGATGCGATTATTCGTATTTTTGAGAGAAATTTCATTCCTGTCTTGTATCTAGGTGGTTTTTTCTTGGCAATCCAAAACCTAACGTTACATCCAATTTTGGGGCGTATTATTGAAGTTTTAGCAATTTTTGTTGCCACCTTTTTTGTTGTTAAATTAATTACTTCCTTAGTAGAGTGTGTAATTAAAATTTACTGGCTAAATTACCATCGGGATAATAGCAACTTGGAACAAAGTATTGATGCTTTACTTCCTGCTATTAGAGTGGTGATTTGGTTAATTGGCATTATCTTTTTACTAGATAACTTAGGTTTCAATATTTCAGCTGTAGTAGCTAGTTTAGGAATTGGTGGAGTTGCTGTAGCTTTGGCTTCCCAAGGAGTTTTACAAGACTTGTTTAGCTACTTTTCTATTTTATTAGATCGCCCCTTTGAGTTAGGAGATTTTATTATTGTGGGTGATTATTTAGGTACAGTAGAATATGTGGGGATTAAAACCACCAGACTAAGAAGTATTGACGGCGAAGAAATTATTATCGCTAATACCGATCTCACAAGTTCGCGAATTCGTAACTACAAAAGAATGCAACAACGTCGGGTTGTCTTTAAGTTTGGTGTTCTCTATGAAACCAATTCCGAACAGCTAGCTAAAATACCTGTTTTGATTGAGAATATTATTAATGATACTGAAAATGCTACTTACGATCGCGCTCATTTTTCAGGTTACGGCGCATATAGTTTAGATTTTGAAATAGTTTACTTTATTGAGAGTAATGACTACACTATCTATATGGATGCTCAGCAGAAAATCAATTTCAAGGTTAAATCAGAATTTGCGAAACATCATATTGAATTTGCCTATCCTACCCAGGTTAATTACTTAAATAACTTAGAGACTAATCAGAATAATGGTAATGGAAACAAAGCTGTAGAAATACCACTTTAAGCAAATTGATATAAAGTCTTTAAAAAATAAGCAATGTGATTTTTTTAGTTATAGCAATCTTGATGAGAATAAAATGTACCTATTTCTCAAGAAAGTTACTCTCTAAAAATTTAATCATTTCTACTCCACTAACTATCTGGCTCAATTTTATTTCAATATTCCTGGGCTTTTCTAATAGTTAATACTATAAGAACTAAATATCTGTGATAAACGCTCTACATTAATTTTCAATCTGCTTTTCTGCTAAAAGTTTTGGCTCTAATTCTTTAACATGAGCGGGGGTCAAAGCTTGGCATAATTCATAAGAATGGGTTGCTAGTATATACTGGTTACTTTCTCCCCATTCAACGAGATCGGATATTATTTGATATTGCCAATCGGGGTGAAAAGCATTTTCTATTTCATCCATTAGTACTATGGCATTTTCTATGTTTTTAAACCTAAGCCATATATAAATACTAAGTCTTTTCAGTTCTCCATGGCTTAAATCTTCTGGATATAATTCCTGACTTTCTCCATCTCTATCTATTTTAAAGTTAACTCGTGATAAATCTGATTTTATATTAATTTTTTTATTTACCAGTATAGAATTTAATTCGTTTAAAACACTTTTATAAGTATTTCCATATTCTCCTGACTCTATAGCTTGTTTAAAATCTTTATCTCTAGCATATTTGAAAAAATCAATAATGTAATCCAAATCCAATATATCGTAAGTAAAGAAATTTAATAGCTTTTTTTGTTACTTGTAATTTTTGAATAATAGCTATATTCTGTTTTTTTTTGGTTAAAGAATACTTGATTATGAAAATTACCAGATATTCGTAAGAAGTGGCAAAATTGAGTTAAAGGTGCTGCTAAAAATACTTTTTCAGATATTTTATTGAAAATAATATCAATTCTTTGTGAAAAGTTTTGTTCGATTATACATAGTAAAATGAATTGATTTCCTTTCCTATCTTGACAGCTACAAATTAGTTGTGTATCCTTAAATATTTCTCTGTCGTTGATATTAGATCTTGAATTGATAAATTCTGCCAAAGAAATTCTAAAGTTATCTTTAATATGAGCATCAATAAATTTATATTGATAGCATTCAAAAGTTAAAAAAATTATATGCTTGTCATGTATTATTTTTAAGATTGCTAAAGTTTTTATTTTCTCATCAGCATTAAATTTAAATCCTTCAAGCATATTCTGAATAAAAATATGTTTTTCAGGATCGCCAGAACAACTTAGAAGAATAAATATTAACTGTAAAAGTGTACTTTTTCCGCCACCGTTAAGACTACTAAGAGGGAAAATACTAGGACTAAATTCTGGTTCAAAAGTGATATCAATATCTTTTAAGGCACGAAAATCAGGAACTTGAATACGATGTAAGAACATTTACAAAACTTCCGCCTTAGCTACTACAGAGTATAAGACAAGTAAAAAACAGGTGCAATTGATAGATTTATTATTGCAAATTTAATTGAGATAGCGAGAAGATATTAAGTTTATGGCGTTGCGTTTGAAGAAATCATTACAATTCAGCAATGTCCCGTAACTATATAATACTTCTTGATTAAAGATTTTAATAGAGATTTTTATATATGAAGTTTCAAAATATTCAAGCCCACTTTTAAAGCCTTAGTGGGCTTAAACGAGAAGTATTGCCATAACGATATGGACTTCAACATCTTTACTACTTAACAACTCAACGAAATATCTTTTCAGCATTACACATTCAGCAACGCCCTTTTTTCTGGCAATCAACAGTTCCTCCCGCAGAACCAATAAATAGCATAACCTTTCAGCAATACCCAAATTTCCAACCAATAACTAGTCATTGACGAATGCTTACTGTTCGCTAATGTTAATTAGTTTTAGTCCCTAACTGTAACATTCCTTGGGTAATACTCGGAAACAAACGATTGAGAAAAGTAGGAACTTTTGCCGAACCCACTATTACTTCTGCTTGGGGATATTTAACTGCATCCCAAATAGCTTGAGCAACATCTTCTGGTTGACTCACAAAAGGACTGGATAACATTTGCTTCATTTGCTCTGGATCGCTATCTTTAAAAACAGCACGTTCTAAAAAGTCGCTATTGGTAACGCTGGGGTGTACTCCTGAAACGTGAATACCTTGGGGTTCCAATTCTAAACGCAGAGTTTCGGTTAAACCTGTAACAGCATATTTGCTAGTGCAGTAGGCTGTCATGTTGGGTAGTGGTACTTTACCACCAAATGAACCAACGTTAATAATACTGCCTTGTTTTCTTTCTAAGAAATGGGGTAACATCAGATTAATCGTATGGATATATCCCCACAAGTTGACATTGATAATTGTTTGCCAATCTTCAATGGTAGTTTTAGCCATTGGCGCAGTCATACAAATACCTGCGTTGTTAACTAAAACATCGATTTGAGAAAAGCGTTCGAGTCCTAAATTAATTAGAGCTTCCAGAGCAGAGTGATTACCAACATCTGTGGAAATAGCGAGTACTTGTCTGTTCAAGCTTCTAATCTCTTCGGCAACAGCTTCTAATTTATCTTTAGTGCGGGCTGTAATAACGAGATCGTAACCATTTTTAGCAAACAATAAAGCGGTAGCTTTCCCGATACCTTGAGATGCGCCAGTGATAAAAGCAGTGGGAGACATAGTTTTTAATTCAAAAGTTAGTGTTAAAGGCGAATTGCCATTCCTTCGTACAGAGGAGACGAATATTTATTTTTAAATCTTACAAAGTTACAATTAGTATCGGCATCAGTAGAAAGATATAAAGCAATTTGGTATTGGTGAATTAAAGTATGAAAAACAATATGACTTTTTTTCCGCTTGGCTAAAGACTTTCAACAGCAACCAGCAACTCTTCATCCAGAAGTGCGACCCCGCGTCGACGAAAGGCGCTCTGGGTAGCGCACTTCCCGAAGGGCAACTCTTCATCCAGCAACGAACGATATCATTCTTTATTTCATACCTAGAATCACCAACGCCCGCAATTTTATCCTTCTAATTTCTTTCTTCTAAAAATTGGTGGGGGGTTAGATACTATTTTTGTAATTGCAAAGATCAGTAACCCCAAGACGATTAACGCTGTCCACAAGGGAAAAGCAATACCCAATAGAGATAATAAAATTGAGCCTACTGCTTCAATGGTAGCGACAATAAAGTTACCCAATCCCCCTGTAACTCCTGTAGAAGCTAATCTGGTAAAACTAGCGAGCGTTCCCATAATACCAGCCGTTCCGCCACCAGCGATCGCAGCTAATGTCCATTGCAATACAGGGTCAGTATGTCCTAAAGTAGCAGCCGTAATTACGGTACCGATTCCCACAGCTAAAGGAATTTGCACTGCGTCTAACAAGTTATCGACAAAGGGGATATAGTAAGCCGAAATTTCTAGTGTAGTCGCAATAGCAAGAGCGATCGCGGCTTCGGTTGTTCCTAACCATTCAAAACCTGATGATAAGGGAATATGTCCGTAAATAGTTGCTAAGCTCATTACTAATGGTGGTACAAATACCCGAAATCCACAAGCAGCACTTAGAGTTATTCCCAGACATAAGGCGATAATTATTTCCATTATTTTGTCAATGTGAGTTTGATAAATATAGAGCTTAGATGGTGTGGATCAAGTAACTGCTATTTCTTCTGTTTCAGCCAGGGTATCTTCTGGGTTACGTTGATGAGAAGTTTTGACGTAGCTTGACTTCCAGTCTTCTAATAAATCTGAGAGTAAAGTTTGAATTTCGCTTTGAGTGGCTCGATCTTGTAGCTGCTCTTTCAGAGTCAGAGAGAAATTATCTTTAAGGCGATCGAATATAATTTTACCTTCTGTATCAGCATAAGAATTAATCAAAACATCATAAGCAGCTTGAGCGAGATAATCTGCTAGTTGCTCGATCGCTTCTTGAGGTAAACTAGCAATCCCTGGAATTGTTTTGAGAGTTTGATAGACATCTGATTCTTTGAGCGCACCTCTGAGGATATGACGCAATAAATCTTCGATATCTGGTTGTACTTGGGGTAAAACGTTACAGATAGCTAAACTAATCAAGCGATCGATGATTAAATTAATTTTATCTTCTGTGGCATGAAGGGTTTCTGTAGTGGATGATGTGAGTAATTTGGCGATCGCTCCATTATTAATTGCTTCTTGGCTTTGGTTCAATAACCGTACAATTAAAAACATTGATGCACGATGAGATATATAAGCTGCTGGTTCATGGGTAATTTGGGATAAAATCCTCTCCATATCCAGTAAACCTGATTTGTGGATACGAATTGTCACAGGGAGAATTCGCAACCATCGCCATAAAGGTATGAGCATCAAAGCATCATACCAGTAACGTAGCATAGCATCCCACCAATTAAGATCGTTTCTGTTTTTTGCTACCCAAAAAGTACGACTAAGGTATTCCACTGCAAAAAAGATCGCAAAGAAAAGATCGATGCGCCAAAAATTATCAATGTACACACCATTAGCATCACTGCGACGATAATAGTTCGTTTTTAATAAAGGCTCGATTCTATCGGTAAAAAAATCCAACTCGGTTACCAATTCTCGATCGGATAAATACTCTTGACTCCAAAATTGGACAAACGCTTCTTTGGTAGAACGAGTTTGTAAATGGTATTCTATTCTGTGTTTAAGTTTGGCAAAAGTACTCGATTTGCCAGCAGTCAAAAAAGGATTTTCTTCGATTAAAGCGATACTTTGTTG
>NZ_LR214120.1 GCF_900659865.1 Hyella patelloides LEGE 07179 | reverse complement strand
GCATATTCTGACTCAAAATCTGACCAAGGAATTAACTCTGCCATAATTACCCATCGGTTTTCTGATGACAACTTACTTTCAAAGGGTAATTCAAAATTTTCTGGGGTAAGCTCCGACTGGCTAGTTTTACGGTACATTTGTTCTTGCTGAGATAAGTGCAAGGGTCTTTTACCAATTTTAGGGGTTTTTCGCCATTTTTACTTAACTTTTTGCTGCGCCCAAAATCCTTGTAACCTTTATTTGCTCAAGGTTGTCAAGTTATTCAGCAAACCCTAATTAAAATCGCGTAGCGATTAGCGCACTTGCTATAGGCTATTAGATATTAGCAAGACTTGACTTGTATAGTGAGGGCAATTTCACCCACCACGCGCGCCTTATTCCACTATGCACGAAGTGGAGAAATTAAACAAAGCTTACAGCAAGCGAAGCTCCAAGCTTATAGCTGGTTAAACCATTCTCAAAATAGCAATAGGGTGGATAATGTTCACCCTAATTTATCTTTTGTCTTCAAAAAAAACTATAAAAAATCAATGATTTCTTGATGAATAATATCTCGATTTTTTGCGCCGTCAATTATTAAGAGTTTACTAGTATATTTATTAAAAATTTGTTGATAATTGGTGCGAACTTGAGTCAGTTTATCTTTAGTTTCATAAATTTCTTTTAAAGAGCGATTTTTAGTTCTTTCCAAAGAAACTTCGACGGGAATATCTAGGTAAATTGTAATATCAGGAGGAGGAAATTTATGGTTTAGTTTGCTGATAAAGTCAAATTGTTCTTCTGTTTGAGAGTTATAAGCTAAAGATGAAAAATAGTAGCGGGTACTAATAACATTAAAGCCATCTTGAATTAGTTTATAAACTCCATCAATATCGTTATATAAATGATCGTGACGATCGCTAGCAAACAAATATGCCATTTGTTCATCAAAAAGATTTTTATCTGCGGTAAAAAAGATTCTGTTTTTTAAAGCTTGTCTAATTAGATTACCAATAATTCCACTAGAAGGTTCGGGACTAATTACGGCTTTTTCTGCTTGATTGCTAAAATGATTTTTTAATAATTCTGCTTGGGTCGATTTTCCAGAGCCATCAATACCTTCGATAACGATAAACTGTTTTTTACTCATTATTTATGATGAATAAATAGACTAAATTAATTATTTACTTACGCCAATCAAACCAGGTTGCTAATCTATTTTTTAACTTACGATCGCGTTGTATTTTTTGCTGATGAAAAGCGATCGCAACTTGATTAAAAATTTCACTATAACTAGGAGTAACATAAGGAATATCTTGTCTTAATAAACCTTGGATTGGGTTACGAGTTAGTTTTATTTTATGACGTATCATTAAAGTAACTATATTAATAATTTCTGTACTGCGATCGCCGACAATAGTACAGCCTAATATTTCTCCATTAGCTTTAATGATAAATTGACACCATCCCGTAGTTACTCCTGTAATTTGTGCTTGGGTGATACTTTTAAAGTGTTGTTTGACAAGATAAATAGCTGGTTTTTTTTGCTGAGATGAAAGATTGGTTAAACCAATTCTAGCGATATTAGGCTGAGTTAAAATTATTGTGGGTAAATAACGATAGTCTGTTTTAAACCAAGGAAAAGATAACATATTTTTTAGTGCAATATCTACTTGATACTGTGCGATGTGGGGTAAAAAATCTCCTCCTAAAAGATCGCCACAAGCGTAAATACTTTTATTTCTAGTTTGCAGTTTTTCGTTAACAGAAATATGGTTGAAAAAAGCTGTAACACCAACTCCTTCGAGATTTAAACCCGTAATATTAAGATGTGTTTTATGTGTAAAAACAACTACTTCGGTTTCTAAAGCCAGATCGCCTATTTGTAGCCAAATTTTATTTTCAATTGCTTGAATTTGTTCTATGGAAGAATTTAAAAGAACTGTAATGCCATCTGCTGCGAACTGTGCCTGTAATAACTGGCTAGCAGCTACAGCTTCTCCTGGTAAAAGAATTTTATTAGATGTGGTTAAAGTAACTTGTTTGCCCAGTCTAGCTAATCCTTGGGCTAATTCTAAGCTACGATGAGAATCCCCAACTATCACTAAACTTTTGGGAAAATTATTTAGATCTTTTTGCCATAAATCATCGGGAGTTAGACAATTTAATTGTGCTGCTTGATATTTATTTTCAATTTGATATTTAGTACCTGTAGCCAACAAGTAATTACGCGATCGCAATTGACGATTACCAACTAAAAAAGCTTGCTTTGGTAAACGACAAAATTCCCCCTTACCATAAATAACATCTACTCCTAAAGCTGCTAAATTACCTAAAGAATGTTCTGCTGTAATATTTTCTGTAACCAAATCACCATAGCTTTTAATATCTTGTAGAGAAACTTTGGGTGTTGTTATAGCCTCTTGCCAGATTCCCCAAGGATTATACTCAAACTTAGAGACAGAATTAGTTATTTCACTTAAACAACGATTATAAATAAAGGAATTATAGTCAGTATATTCTTTTTCTGTTTGAGTTACTAAAGCGGTTCTAGCTTGTAACAACACAGCTTTTTGGGCTGCATAAATCCCCTCTGGAGTGCTACCTATTACTACTACATCGTAGTCAAATAACATTTTTTTTAGTGATTAGTGGTTAGTGGCTTACTTGCTACTTATTAATAACTGATTCAATAGCTTTAAGTAACAATTGATTCTCCTGGGGAGTACGCACTGCAATGCGAAAATAGCGATCTCCCAATTCGGGAAAACTCAGACAATCACGAATTAAAATTTGATATTGCTGGAGTAGTTTTTCTTGCAATAAAGTGACTGAGATTTCACTTCTGACCAACAAAAAATTTACTGCGCCAGGTAAAGGTTGTAAACCAGAAATAGCCTTTAAGCCTTGGAATAAAGATTCTCTAGCGGTAGCTAACCAATTCCAAGTATCTTGCTGAAAATCCCGATCTTTAATCGCGGTAATCGCTGCGGTGGCTGCTAAACTATTTACCGACCAAGGATCGCGATATTGTTGCCATTGTTGGATTCTGTGGGGGTAAGTCACAGCATAACCAATACGTAACCCTGGAATACTATAAAACTTAGTTAAAGAACGTAAAATTACCAAATTAGGAAAATCAGGAACTAAATCGATTAAACTCTGCTGTTGCGATGGACGGAGAAAATCCATAAAAGCTTCATCGATTATGACCAAAGCAAACTTACTTAGATAAGGAATAATTTCTGCTTTCTGCCACAACTTTCCTGTGGGGTTATGGGGATTATTTAGTAGTAAACCTGAATTACAAGGCAATCGATCGGGGATTAAGGTATCTAAATCTCCGAAAGGTAATTTACTTGTTAAAACGTTAATTTTTGCCCCAAAAGCTCTTAAAGCTCGATAATAATCGCCAAAAGCAGGGGCAATCAGATAAGTCTCTTCTTGTTGTAATAAATCTTTAGCTGCCCAGGTTAATAGTTCTGCTGAACCATTCCCAGGCAAAACATAATCTGCGCCAACATTACAATCCTTAGCCAGACAATTCCGCAATCGAGGATATTCGGGGTTGGGATACGCTGTAAGGCGAGGAATATCTTCTTCGATAGCTGTAACAACAGTTTGCGGAATTCCCCAGGGATTGATACTAGCGGAAAAATCTATAATAGAAGAAGTTGGACAGCCAGCTATATTAGCTGCCCAGGTTAAATTTCCACCGTGGTTTGGTCTAGTCACAACTCAGCCAGGTTAGCTGCAAATTACTTATTGGCAACTCTATCTTTAAATAGTTTGCCTGCGGAAAATGCAGGTACTTCTGTTTCTGGAATTAACATTTTGTCTCCAGTTTTAGGATTACGACCTTCTCTTTCTTTACGATGACGACGCTCAAAAGAACCAAATCCTACTAAAGTAACTTTATCTCCTTCGGATACAGCTTCCATAATAGTTTCAATTGCAGCACTGAGAACGGCATCTGCTTGTTTTTTAGTGACAGTAGCTTTTTGAGCAATACGATCGACTAATTCACCTTTGTTCATTTAATAAATCTCCTGTGTGTATAAAGTCTGTTTAGTTTTGAATTTTGCATCTGTACCGAAACTTCGGCATTTTATACCCATAGCTTTTTTAAAGTCAAGACTCACTTATAAAAACAAAACCTCAAATATTTATCAACTCCAATTGAGAGTCAATCAAAAGAGGTTCAGATCTCGCAAGACATTCATCGTCAACACTGCCCTAAAAAACAATGCGATCGACGACTGCCTTATTCTAAGCTTAACTAGACCAATATTGATCGCTAGAAGCTGTATTTTATATAGATTTCAACAATTTTTTCGATTTGATTAACAAAAGTAGGCAAAACTGTAAGTATTTATACGTAAAACCTCTCAGAAAAGCGATCGCTTTTCTGAGAATCGTTAAGTTTTACAACCGACTGAGATTGCAAGCTCTTACTATGTAATATTTTCGACTTTATCTAATTACTAGCTTTTAAAGCGCATCCATATAGAAGAACGGTCGTTTTGCCTGAAACCATAATTGTCATTTCTCAGTCCCCAGTCTCTTACTAATTTGTACTATAGAAAACTACGTCTTATAAAATCTTTTTCACTTCCAGCGTATTTTTGCATTATTTCTTCTTTGGTTAAAGGTTTACGTTTAGAAGCGTGTTTTTTAATTGTTTCTTCTCTGCTTATAGTTTGACGCTTAGACTCAGAATCAACCTTTCCCCAACCTAAGTTAACTTGTTTCAATTCTAAACCTTGATTAAATATCTCATCAATGGGTAACATTCGACCGTCTGCTGTCATCATTTTATGCTCTTTAGTAGCGCGAATAATTTTCCCATTATCTAAAGTATATTCAAAGATTTCTTGAGTTCCGCGATGATGATATTGAGCAATTAATTGAGTATAAATGAAACCATTTTTATCAACACTATAAACATTACAAGAAATCTGCTGTTCTACAATTTTTCCAATAGGAATTGCGCCATATTCTACCGTTAAAACTTCAGTATCGTAGCTGAGGCAATATTCCGCAAATAAAACCATTTTATCGAATAGTTCATTAGCTATTGCTTGTCTGACACCTCTTTTTGCAGCACCATCTATAAATTTTTCCCGATGCTTTTCCATCTCAGCAATCTTTTTTTTACCCATGCATCTTCTGAGTAAATCTGCTTCTCCTAGAGAGTAACCAGCCATGTCTTGAGCAATTTTCATGATTTGCTCTTGGTAGACGATTACGCCGTAGGTTTCTTTGAGGATTGGCTCTAAGATTGGATGTTCGTATCTAACTTCTTCTCGACCATGTTTGCGGTTAATAAATTTGGGAATTAGATCCGCATCTAAAGGTCCTGGACGGTAGAGAGCTAGAATAGAAGAAATATCTTCAATACCCGATGGTCTGAGGTCTTTTACTATTTGACGCATCCCATCAGATTCTAACTGAAATACTCCTTCTAAATCTCCTTTACTTAATAATCCTTGAGCTTTATTAACATCAGGAGGTAACTTTTTACTCGTACCGCGATCTAGGATATCGAAAGCACGAATTGAGTCTAAAGGTAGCCGATCTAAATCTAAAGTTACTTTGTCAGGATGATATTTTCTAATCAAATTAGCAGCATTTTGAATAGTTGTCAGATTTTTTAAACCTAAAAAGTCCATTTTTAATAGACCTAAAGATTCTAAATCTTCCATAAAGTATTGGGTAATTACTGCACCTTCATTATTCTTTTGTAGGGGAACGACTTCATCTAATGGTTGGGAAGAAATAACTACTCCTGCTGCATGAACACCAAAGGTTTTATTAGTTCCTTCAATGCGAATTGCCATATCGATCCAATGCTTAACACTTATTGTGCCGACTTCTTCTTTTTTGTC
>NZ_LR214119.1 GCF_900659865.1 Hyella patelloides LEGE 07179 | reverse complement strand
CTCAACCGCATAGTTGTTAAGAATTCCGTTATCTTCTTGGGTGGTATACATAGTAATTTTTCCTTTATTTGTTTCTTTTATTCCCGTGCTATGTAAATTAATGTAACAAATATTTTAAGTTTTGTAAATTATTTTTGACAAACAAATATTTATAGTATATATAAGATTGTTTAATCATTGCTGATAAACTCGCACGTTCCTTGGCGGGTTGCCTTCGGCGCGTATTCTGCGGTGAAAATCCGCAGGTCGCTTGTCAACTATTAGCTAGATAAGTAGGACAAGTGTTTTATGAACTCATCTATTGTTAATGCACCGCGATCGTCTCTGACGGGAGTTATTGAGAGAATTATTTTTCATTCTGAGGAGTCGGAATATACTGTAGCAAAGCTGAATACAAGAAAGAGCGATTTTGATTAACCTGAAGTAAGTACTTGAATAATGTCACCAATAGATAGAGGTGGTTCTAATGAGCAACAAATTTCCTAAGTTTTCGCTTTGGTTATCACAGAGTCGTTTAATTTTGGCAACCCTACTAATACCTACAAGCGGGGCTGTTGCTCAGTCAATCTCCACACCCCGAATTTTGTTGGCGCAGTCTTCACAAATAGGACAACCACCATCAGACAACCAAATTCAAGAACAGATTGAAGCAGAGGCTAACCGCTTCTTTAACCGAACCATAACCCAATTTAATCTGATAATTTTGGCTACTTTGGCATTATTATTAACAGTTGCGATCGCTACTTTATGGCTATTACGTAGAGCCGTAGTTCGAGAGGTTGCTCATCTTGTCAGTACTAATCTTCAGGAACTAGAAACTGCTAAATCTCAACTCAAAGGGGTTACTCAAGATTTACAACAGATGTTACAAAATGCTCGACAAATTATCAATCAGCTAGAGGATGAAGTAGAAGATTTCCAACTTGAATTAAATCAAAAACGAGAAACTATCTCTGGGCTACTATCAGAACTTGGTAGTGTTCAACAACAGGGAATAAAAACCATCAACAGTCAAATTAACACCTATCAACAAACACTAGCCAAATTAGAAGCTGAATTTAATCATCAACTGAAGGAACTTCAGACAAATACCGAACAGCAAAGAGAGCTTATCCTCCAAAATCTGGTAAGCCAAGCCAGTGAATTTACTCCTCAGCTTAATCTAATTCAGGCAGAAGTTGAGGACAAACAAAAAACAGTAGTTCAGAATCTAGAAATATCAGCCAGTGAGTTTGCTACTCAACTCACCCAATTCCAAAATACAACTAAGCAACAACAAGACTCTCTACTTCAGGATTTGGCAAGCCAAGCCTCTGAATTGGCTGCTCAACTCTCTAGTTTGCCAGCAGAAGTTCATCAACAGCAAGTCACGGTCTTACAAGAGCTACAAAAATCACAAA
This sequence comes from Hyella patelloides LEGE 07179, assembly GCF_900659865.1. Taxonomy (GTDB): domain Bacteria; phylum Cyanobacteriota; class Cyanobacteriia; order Cyanobacteriales; family Xenococcaceae; genus Hyella; species Hyella patelloides. The sequence goes on along the minus strand of NZ_LR214119.1, from coordinate 4,528 downwards.
CTACTTTTACACAACAATTATCGAAGCTGCAAACAGAAGCACAACAACAAAGGGATGAATTAGAACAAAAACTTCAACAATTAAGTTCTCAATTAGCACCTCAGTTGGCTCAACTACAAAACGATTTGCAGGGACACAAGCAACGGTTTCGGGAAAACTTGCAAAGCTCAAAAACTGAATTTACTAACCAATTATCAACACTGCAAGAGACAGCACAACAACAAACAGATACCATTGTGCGGAATCTTACCAAACTAGAATCTAAATTCGCTAGACAAATCTCCGAATTACAAACAAATGCCGAACAAAAAGTTCAGCAACAGCAGAAGCTAGCAGTTAAGAATCTCGAAAACTTATGGACAGAACTCGCTACTCAACTATCGGATTCACAATCTCAAATTAATCAGCAAATGGAGCAAGCCTTGAAGAATTTGCGCCAGCTAGAAACTGAATTTGCCACTCGCATATCTCAAGAAAACTCAGGAATGCAAGCTCAAAAAGAACAAGCACTACAAAATTTATTACAACTGCAAACCGAAGTGACTAATCAATTGACGTTAGTGCAATCAGAAATAAAACAGCGTCAAGAATTAATAGTGCAAAATCTCGAACAGCTACAAACCAACAATACTGCCCAGCTTTCGCAAATATATTCAGATGCTCAAACACAGAAAGAGCAAATCTTAGCAGATTTATCCCAGATTAACCCCCAAGAGATCGCTGCACCTGCCTTAACAGAAATTCAACAAAGTTTGCAAACTCTCAGTGAACCACTAGAACGCCTTCAACAGAACCATCCTCAGTTGTTTCTCAATCCCAATGATTTTCTCGAACAAGGAAGCCAGCTATTAGCTCAAGAAAATTACCAAGAGGCGATCGCACTTTTTGACCGAGCCTTGGAACTCAAGCCAGACAACCCCAAGGCTTGGAATCAACGCGGTATTGCTTTAAGGGAATTACAAAGGTATGAAGGCGCGCTCTCGGCTTTTAACAAGGCAGTGAGAATTCAACCCACTTTGGAAGAGGCTTGGTGCAATCGCGGTCTTACTTTAAGTCGTATGAAACGTTATCAAGATGCGATCGCTAGTTATAATCGAGCAGTAGAGATTCAACCAGAATATTATCAAGCGTGGGTAGATCGTGGTGTCGCTTTTGGTATGTTACTTCAACACGAGCCAGCTTTTCAATCTTTTGAGCGTGCCGTACAAATTCAACCAGACAATGCAGTAGCTTGGATGAATCGCGGTATGGCTTTGGAAATGTTAGAACGTTATGAAGATGCTCTTACTTCTTTTGATAAGGCAGTAGAGTTAAATCCTCAATTATCTAAGGCTTGGAACTATCGAGGTCAAATCCTGATTGAGCTACAACGGTATGAAGAAGCAATAGCTAGTTTTAATCTAGCTTTGGAAATTCGCTCCGATTATGCTGTAGCTTACTATAACAAAGCAATCTGCTATGCTGTGTCTGATCGAGTCTCATCGGCAGTTGATAACTTAAAACAGGCAATTGAACTCAATTCTAAATATCGACAACAAGCCCAAACTGACCCTTATTTTGAGAGTATTGCCCAAAACGAGCTATTTGTCCGCATTTTTTAAACTGGAGGTATTCAAAACTAGTTGGTGAATATCTTTACAGGCGATCGCTCTTTGAGCAAAGGTTATGTTATTTGAATTCAAATGATGTTTGCAACAGATGGTATCTGTATAACTGACTGCCTGACACAATTAATAGTTTGGATTGATGTTTGAATATCGAGTTTGAATGGAATGAAGAATTAGACGCGATTGGCGAAGCCTAGCCAAAGGTATCGCTTCTTTTTCGCTCAACAATTGTAAGATGAAAGAGGATGAGTTTTAGGCAATGGGTTAATGGCAAGAAAACTCTCAGATTACAGACGAACAGATGATAGCAACAACTTTGAATATTTTTTAGACTATGGAAAGGTTCATAGTTCTTCTCAAAAACCTGCCATTCTGTTGATTGGTGGTGCAGAAGAAGGAACAGTAGGAGAAGATGCTGCTACTCAATGGTTTCTTAAGCAAGCCAACTATGGAGATTATTTAGTCTTGCGCTGTGGGGGAATTGGCAGACAAGCACAGTGGATTGCGGATAATTACAGAGATTTAATCAATTCGGCTGCGGAACTGTCTATTGACAGCCGAGAAGCAGCTAATAAACCAGAGGTTGTGCAATACATTAAAGATGCTGATGCTTGATATTTAGCGGGTGGGGATCAGAATAAAGACGAAGATTACTGGGAAGGAACAGCTACAGAAGATGCCATTAATTACTTAATTAATCAGAAAAAAGTTCCTGTGGCTGGAACCAGTGCTGGTCTGGCAATTTTAGGAGATTATTATTATGCTCCTTCTCGACAAGGATTGCTGAGTTCAGAAATTTTGAATGACCCTTTTCATCCTAATACCCAGGATATTTATCGGAGCAATTTTCTCCAAGTTCCGTTTCTGAAAGATGTCATTACTGATACCCACTTAGATAGGTGCAATGATAATCATCCTGAGACGAGATATGGGAGAATTTTCGGATTCATGGCTCGAATTATGGTGACTGAAAATCAACCAGTTTATGGTATTGGTTTAGAAGAAGGGGCATTTGTAGCCATTGATGAAAAAGGCATTGCTCAAGTTTTTGGCAACGATTCAGAGCAGGGACAAGATGCCTACTTTTTGCAAACTAATAGTGCAACACCAGAACAAATAAAACCAGATTTACCCTTAATTTGGGATCGTAATGGACGGGCTGTGAAAGTTTATAGAATCCAAGGTACACCATCAGGAAGTGGTTTATTCGATCTCAACAATTGGTTAACTGCTTCTGGGGGAACTTGGGAATATTGGTTTACCACAGGTGGGTATTCTGGTTTTCGACAAGAACGAATTAGGTAGTGTACTTATCGGTACTGATTACTCATTCTCGCTACGATTGCTCTGTACGAGTCGCAAAAACAGTTAGCAAAATTCCTGGTAGTAGATAATAATGAGCGATCGCCGAAAACCCAGCTTCTGTTCCTAATTGTTCTCGTTGCTGTTGATTATACAATCTCATTTCACCAATCCAGGGGATAAAACTCGAAAAATTATTTTCCCCTCTATAGCCGTCAACTAAGTAAAAACGTCCGCATGGGGCAAGAACCCGACTAACTTGATGAAAAACTTGCTGTGGATGAGGATAATGAAGAAAGCTCATGGTACAGAAAACTGCATCAAACTGTTCATCGGCGAAGGATAGAGATTCTGCCCTACCACTGACAAAAATTAATCTCTTGCGGTACTGATTCCGCACTCTTGCCTCACGAAGCATCTCAGGAGAAAGGTCTAACCCAATTGCCCTCACCGTAGGAAACTCCGCAGCCAGACGACTCATTAGCTTACCAGTACCGCATCCTAAGTCAAGAACAGAAGCATTTTCCTTTAACTCCACATACTCTAGCAGCCGTTGATGAATTGCTTGGTAGAAACCTGTGGTGAGCAAGCAATCATAGTAAGGAGCCCAAAGATTAAAGAAATTTTCTTTTTGTTGGTGAAAATTGTTAGTCATTGATTTTGATAGCGATCTCCCGATCTCAATTTTAATTCTAACTTGACAGACTTGTCTGTCTGTTTTCTAGTTGAATACAGATTAGACTTCTTGCACAAGTAGCGATCGCCTTGTTGCCTGGTACTACCACGATCGCTTTACATGGAATAAAATCAATTAAACGATTCAAACGAGAACTATGTGGATAGTCGAGAAAAAGGTTGGTATTTTCGTTCACTATTTGACTTCTTCTGGTAAGTTCCAACCAGGAATCGAGAAAGCCAATAAATTTGTCTCTCAAGAAATGGCTCGGACAATGGCTAAAGTTCATGGGGGATCGATTAGACAATTAAATCAAGAAAATTAAATCGGAAACCGAACAATCACTTTGAATTCTCCCCATCTGAGTAGACGAATTAGAGCAAAGCACTTTTTCGAGTCTATCCAACTGAAAACGGCTGTAAGTCCCCCGAATTCATAAAGAGCCTTTTTTGATTTCCTTAACTTGTGACCAAACGATCATTGTTTCAAGTCTTCTACTTTTAATTTAAAAATCAAAACTAAGTTAAGCAAAGTCAAAACTACACTGAGGATAAATAAACCCGAATAGCCAACCGCTTCTGTAATTGAGCCACTAATACTACCTGCGATCACACTACTTATAAAAGCAATGGAAGTTTGAATGGTAAAGTCTCTTCCTGGACTATTGGGATCGCTTCGATCCATTTTGATCGTAGAGGTGGCGGTTTCGGCAAAACCAAAAGTGCCATTAAAAACAATACCCAAAATATATAAAATAACGAGGCTGCTAAATCCCCAGGCTGGTAATAAAAAAGCTGAGATAATTACTGCTTGAAAACAACCTCCAGCAATTAGCAATCTTTTGCGATCTAAAAAATTAACTGTCAAACCACCAACCAAAGCTCCCAAAGTTCCCACGCCATAACTGACAACTCCCAACAGCAAACCTATTTGCGTCGTGGAT
>NZ_LR214118.1 GCF_900659865.1 Hyella patelloides LEGE 07179 | reverse complement strand
CTGCAACAGCAAACAGAGCAACTAGAACAAACTATTAAGAGGGAAAGGGCTGCTAAAGAAGAATTACAAAAACAAGCGGTAGAAATGTTACGTACTGTTAGACCAGCTTTTAGCGGTGATTTAACTGTTCGTGCTAATGTTACCGAAAACGAAATTGGTACAATCGCAGGAGCTTACAATACCACTCTTGATTCTCTCAAAGAAATCGTTGTCCAAGTTAAAGAGGCCGTAGAAACAGTAGCGGATACTACAGGAAATAGTAGTTCTGCCATGGAAGGTTTATCTTTCAAAGCACAGAAACAGCTTGAAGAATTAGAACTAGCTGTCGAGCAGATCAAAGCTACTATCGAAGCCTCTAGTATAACCACCCAAAATGCTAAGAAAGTAGACTCTGCCATTGAGCAAGCAGATTCTATTGTCAAAAACGGCGATCGCGCAATGAATAAAACTGTAGAAAGTATTCTCGGTATTAGAGAAACTGTAGCGGATGCTGGGAAACGAGTTAAACGACTCAGTGATTCTTCTCAGAAAATTTCTCGTGTAGTTAACCTCATTAGCTCCTTTGCTGCTCAAACTAACCTGCTGGCTCTCAACGCAGCCCTAGAAGCAACTCGTGCAGGAGAATATGGTAAAGGATTTGCTGTAGTAGCAGATGAAGTCCGCAACCTATCCTTACAATCTTCGGAGGCGACTACTGAAATTGAAAAACTGGTAAGAGAGATTCAAGAAGAAACTCAAGAAGTAGCTGCTGCAATGGAAACAGGAGTCCAACAGGTAGCAGAAGGAACTAACTTAGTTACTGAAACTAGAGATAGTCTCAATGAGATTGTTTCTTCTACAGAGGAAATACGGGAGTTAGTTAAGGATATTAGCCTGGCTGCGGATGCTCAAACCAAACAAGCAGAATCAGTAACTAAGGTAGTAGGACAAGTAGCAACAATTGCCTACGAAACTTCCGAAGATTCACAACGTATTTCTGGCTCTTTCCAAGAATTAGAAAAACTAGCGCAAAACCTTCAATCTAGCATTTCTCGATTCAGAGTTAAGTAATTTCTAATTTCTCGAAGATTGTTAGTAGTTAGGAGTTAGTGGTCAGTAGTTCGTTGTTGATTGATTCTTAATAGTTAATTTGTGCATCTATTGACTCCTGATTCCTGGCTCCCGTACAGACGCGATATATGAGAAGCTGCGAGGTTTTCAAGCACCTGAATTTAATTCAGGTGACAAGCCCTTGTCTTTTGAGGAGACCTCAATGCTTGTAGGCCCCGTCGCTTCTCTACATACTTCTAACTCCTTATTCTAAATCTCTATTTATTAAAAATGATTACCGATCCAGATATTCGCGACCAAGCCTATCAATTCTTTCTTGAAGAAGCACCAGAACTTTTACAAACTATTGAGGAAGAAATTTTTGCGATCAATGAAGGTGAAGTCGCAATTCAAGACCGAGCTTTAAGAGTTAATTCTCTGATGCGGGCTGCTCATACCCTCAAAGGTGGGGCTGCTAATGTAGGGCTAGAAACGATTAAAACCGTTGCTCATTCAATGGAGGATGTTTTTAAAGCTCTTTATAATCCAGAATTAGAAATTGATGATGAAACTAAAAGACTCATCTACGAAAGCTTTGAATGTTTACGAGAGCCTTTAACAGCCGAATTTAGTCAAGTTTCTATCGATCGCGATGCTATTTTAGATCGTGCTGCTGCTGTATTTGCTCAACTACAAGAAATTTTTGGTGATTATCTCACCGATCAAGATGCTTTCCCTACTTCTGAAGAGCTTGGTCTAGATGTGGTGGAATCTTTCTTTGATGCGGTGATTCCTGAGCGTTTACAAGAACTATCAGTTGCGATCGCTGGTAGCGATAATAGTAATATTGCTCAAACCCTACGCATCCAAGCAGAAATTTTCATTGGGTTAGCTGAGTCTCTAGGTTTACCTGGATTTGGGGAAATTGCTCAAACTATTATTACCGCTTTAGATCGTAATAGTAATCGCTCTTTAGAAATTGCTCAAGCAGCAATGGCGAATATTGAGGCAGCGAAAAAACAAGTTTTAGAAGGCGATCGAGAACGGGGTGGTGAACCTTCTTCTCAATTGTTACAATTTGCTGATTCTAATTTTGTTCCTAGCGAGCAAGATGCTGAAGACTCGGATCGAGAAATCTTAGAATCAATGGGTCAAGTTTTAGAACAGCTTGATGAAGAAGTAACTTCAGTAACCTCTGCTACTTTAATTGAAAATCAAGATACTTGTGAAAATACCGCAGTAATTAATTCCGAACCAAAAAACAAAATTGAATTTGTTAGCTACCAAGAAGTTACAGCAGAAGACGAAGAAAATGTTGAAGATTTATTTACTCTTTCCGAATCAGATTTAGAATTATTAGAATCAGATAATAGTCAAATTTTAGCTACAGAACAAGTTGCCTCTTTTGAAGCGGTCGAGAAAAATGATCTCGATCTGCCTATGGCAACCATGATTTCTGACAGACCTATTGAGATTAAAAATGAGCCTCAAGAGACTACTCAATCAGAAGATAAATCAGAGTTATTAAGTGAGATTTGGGGTAAAGAAACAGCTACAGATAGCCAGCCAAATAATTCTAATCAAACTTCAGAAACTCCAATAATTACCAAGACAAAAGAAAATCAAGCTAGTGAAATAACTTCTACTGTATCTAATAGCAAGATTGATGATTATAAGACAGAAACTACTAACTTTACTTCTCCTGCTAAGCCGAAATTAGCTTCTAATAAAAAATCAGAAAAAGAACGCAAATCTCAAGCAAATCGAACAGTTAGAGTTAATTTAGAATCTCTAGAAAAGCTAAACGATCTTGTTGGGGAATTATTAATCAACCAAAACCAAAATATTCTTAAAGACGAACAAATTTATACCTTTGTTCAAGAATTATTAAACAAAATAAACTATAGCGAACAAGTTATTAGCCAATTAGTTGATAGTGTTGATGATGTTTATATTTCACCTGAGCAGGAAAAATTAAGGCAAGAATTACCACAAAAACTTTCAGAGATTGTCAGTATTTCTTCTGTAAGTTCCTCTGCAAATGCTCATAATAAATTACAATTATCTGATTCAGGAACTAATGTTAATCAGCTATTGCAGTTAATTTTAAATAGTAACTCTGATATTACTGCGATCGCTGAAAAGATTAAGAATCACAACAAACAAGCTAAAAGAAATACTCAAAAACAACAAAGAATGTTGTTAAACATGAGGGATGAATTGATTGAAACTAGAATGTCTCCCATTGGTAGAGTTTTCAATCGTTTTCCTCGGATGCTCCAGCAGCTATCGAGTACTTATAAAAAACCCGTTGAATTAAAAATTATTGGCGGTCATATTTTAGTTGATAAAACCATCGAAGAAAAACTTTACGATCCTTTATTACACTTGATTCGTAACTCCTTCGATCATGGTATTGAACCCCCAGAAGCACGTCAGCAACAAGGCAAATCCGAAACAGGTACAATCGAGCTTAGAGCTTACTATCAAGGTGGTAAAACTATCATCGAAATTAAAGATGACGGTAAAGGGATCGATATCGAAAAAATCAAAAATCGTGCCATTGAAAGGAAACTGATTACAGCCGAACAAGGAGAAAATTTAGGATCTTCCAGACTTTTAGAATTACTCTTTGAACCAGGATTTTCCACTGCGGAGAAAGTTAGTTCTCTCTCAGGGAGAGGTGTGGGTTTAGATGTAGTGCGATCGCAAATTGAAGCTATGGAGGGTAATGTTTCTATTGAATCTGTTCCTAATAAAGGGACTATTTTCGCCTTACAAATCCCCTTAAGCTTAACGATTGCCAAACTGATGCTAACTCAAGCAGGAGGCATTACTTACGCGCTTCTTATCGATGCGATAGAAAGAATTGTTGTCCCCATTTCTAATCAAATCAAAATATTTGAAGGACATAAAGTTCTTCATTGGCAAACTGACAACGATAAAGAAATCATTCCTGTCAGAAGACTATCAAGCCTGATTGAATATCCGCGCACTATCCCTGGAAGGATTATGGATGCACCAGAAAACCTTTATAATCCCATTCTCTTATTGCGTCGTCAGGGAGGCTTGATCGGTTTAGAAGTAGATCGCGTTTTAGGAGAACAAGAATTAGTAATTAGACCTTTAGGAAGTGCGATCGCTCCTCCGAAATATATCTACGGCTGTAGCGTTTTAAAAGACAGTAGCTTAACTCTTGTTATTGACGGTGCAGTGCTACTCAAATTGAATCAATATACTCCTTATTCACCACCTGCAATCAAACCCGAATCTACACGACAATTAAGCGGATCGACAACTCCTGCTTTACCTCCTAGTAGTGATGCTACTCAAGCTGTTTTCAATTCATCAGCATTGGCACAAACTCTTTTAGTAGTAGATGATTCCTCTAGTTTGCGCCAAAGTATCGCTATGTCTCTAGAAAAAGTTAGTGATGAAGTATATCAAGCAGAAAATGGACTTAAAGCACTAGAAAAACTACAAAAGTTAGATGGTGTAAATTTGATAGTTTGCGATTTAGAAATGCCGATGATGAATGGCTTCCAATTCTTAAAAGCTTTGCGTCAAACTAAAAATAACAAAAATATTCCTGTAATTATTTTGACTTCCAGAGACAGCGACAAACACCGTAAATTAGCCTTACAGTTGGGTGCAGCAGCCTACTTAATCAAACCTTGTGATGAACAAGAACTGTTTGATACTATCAACAGAATTTTGCGCTCAGCATAAAAACAGTCTCTGAAATAACTTTCAAGAATTATCAATTAATGCCATAATTTCTGTGATTAATATCAAAAGAATAAGGAGACTGCTTTGGACATCAATCAACCAGAAAAGCTAACCGAAATTGCCGAAATAGCTTGTTCTGTCGCTTGGGGCGCATCAGATATTCTTAGTTCTTACTACAATAGTCAAACAAAAGACCTGGATATTAAAAACAAAAAAGATGGTCCTGTAACTAAAGCCGATCTTGCTGCTAACAAACATATCTTAGAGAACCTACGAGCTAAATTTAGCGATCTCGATTTTGGCTATCTTTCCGAAGAAACTTTTGATGTTAAAAAAGCAGAGCCCATAGCTAAAGATTGGGTCTGGATTATCGATCCTTTAGATGGAACTCGCGATTTTATTGATAAAACCGGTGAATATGGTTTTCATATCGCTTTGGCTTATCAAGGTCGTCCTGTAATTGGGATTGTTGGTATTCCCGAAGCAGGTAAACTATACTATGCAGTTAAAGGTCAAGGTACTTTTGTGCAAACTAAAGAAGATCAAAAAATCACCCCGATCGAAGTTTCTGAGCGAAAAGTACCAGAAGATTTGTATCTAATTGTCAGTCGTTCTCATCGTGATGAAAGATTTCAAAAATTAATTGATACCTTACCTTTTAAGGGTAAAAAATACATGGGTGGTGTTGGAGGAAAAATTTCTACGATTCTCGAACAAGAATCTGATGTTTATATCTCCTTGTCAGGTAAATCGGCTGCTAAGGATTGGGATTTTGCAGCACCAGAACTGATTTTAACTGAAGCAGGGGGCAAATTTACTTATGAAACTGGCAAGCCTGTTTTCTATAACCAAGGCGATGTTAGAAAATGGGGTTGTATCGTAGCTACTAATGGGAACTGTCACGAATTACTCTGTGAAAAAATTACAGAAATTTTGGCAGAAATAGATAAATAAGCTTAATCAATTTACTCATAAACTATGCGGTCTTTAACTACTTGAAGACCGCTTTTTTGCGATCGCCAATAACTATAATCATTCCAATTCATTTCCTTACGTTGCTCAACATCGATATATCCCTCTTCTGTCACTTTCCGAATTAAAAGATTACGAAATAAGGTGATTTATCCAGAAAGAAGCAGTGTGGGAAATTGATTAATGCTATCAATTAAGTTATGTAATCCTAGTAATAAAGAAG
>NZ_LR214117.1 GCF_900659865.1 Hyella patelloides LEGE 07179 | reverse complement strand
AAAAAAGATTTTATTTCCCAGAGTAGAAACAGGAGGAAGGGCGGTTTTGGTTAAAGAATTGACGGCTCAAGGTGCAGAAGTAGTAGAAGTTGCTGCTTATCAGTCTCAATGTCCTGAAACTATGGATACTCAAGTTTGGCAAGCTTTACAAAAAAAACAAATCAATATTATTACTTTTGCTAGTTCTAAAACAGTCAAAAACTTTGTGCAGTTAGTTAGTACTAAATTGAATAACTCTACTGAAATTAATGATTTATTGGAGGAGATTGCGATCGCTTCTATTGGCCCTCAAACATCTCAAACTTGTCACGATTTATTAGGTAAAGTAGATCTTGAAGCTACAGAATATACTTTGGAAGGATTAACCTCGGCAATTATTACTAATCAGCAATCGATAAACAATTAGCTATCAGCAATTAATAACTAACTATATTATCCCCCTTGACGAGACTAACAAAAATGCATATTGCTCAAATAGGAAACCCCGTTTTAAGAAATATCGCTCAAACAGTAAATAAAGCTAACGACAGCGAAATAGTTAAGTTAGCCAATAATTTAATCACCACTGCCGAAGCAGCTAATGGCGTAGGAATTGCTGCGCCTCAAGTAGCTCAATCTTATCGTTTATTTATTATGGCCTCTCGCCCTAGTATTCGCTATCCCCATGCACCCAAAATGTCTCCTACTGCGGTAATTAATCCTGTCATTTTAGGTCACAGTGACGAAATAATTAAAGATTGGGAAGGTTGTTTGAGCGTACCTAACGTGCGGGGATTAGTCCCAAGATATAAAACAGTTGAAGTAGAATATACAGATATTAACGGCGAAAGAAAACAACGAGTATTAACTGATTTTGTGGCTCGTATTTTTCAACACGAATTAGATCATCTTGATGGAATATTATTTATCGATCGCGTGCAAACAATCAAAGATTTGTATACAGAAGAAGAATATCAAAAAATAATTTTGGATTAATTCTACTTGATACTTAAACGTTCGTTAATATTAACTAATTTTTAATTGCCTATCTTATTAGGTTTAAAAAAGTAAATATAGTTTATAAGATCGGCAAATAAGCGATCTCTTATTTTTCGTTTCTTAATTTGCTTACAAGTGCCTTACTTCACTATAGTATGGAATTAGTTTAAATTCTTTTGTTGAGAAGGCGATTGAAGAGGTAGTGGAGTAATCACAGATGAAACTTTCTTTATATTATTTCCAATAACTTTTTTTCTTTCATAATTTATATCTAGTAATGATAAAGCATAAGCTAACAAAGAGTTTAATATCGATTGCGTAATTTTACTATTGAATCAATACCAAAGAAAACCAATAGAACAAGCTATTACTCTAACCATTTTGCTAAATTTTCTTGGGTAATTTCACCTTCAGCTAACTGTTGCATCATTACTACCACTTCTGATTCTGGTGCATCTAAATATAGACTATTAATACGCAGAAAAACAAACATTACTTGAAAAGCAGTTCGCTTGTTACCATCAACAAAAGAATGATTCTTCGCTAAACCGTAACCATAAGATGCAGCTAATTTTGAAAAATTATTCTCTCCTTCATACTCATAAAGATTGCGAGAACGGGTTAAGACAGAAGCTAGCAATCCCCTATTTAGTATTCCATAAGAACCCCCATGTTGAGCAATCTGATCGTCATGAATATAAATAACTATAGATTCATCAATCCATTTTGGTTCAGCCATTATGCGGAGCGGTATCCTTTAGGGCAGCTAACTCTCTCATGGCATTAAGATACTTGGCTGCACCTTCTTTATAAGCTGATATAGTTGCGGAAAAATTAGGATCGAAAGGAGTTAATTCGATTCCTGATGCTGTAACAATTATATTTAATTCGTCGCCTACTTCTAAACCAAATTTATCCAAAACTTCTTTGGGAAAAGTCGCGCCAATCGAATTTCCTATTTGTCTTAATTTAATTTGCATTGTTTTAATTTGTACTGTTATAACTCTGATTATAACAAACTATAATTATCAAAAAAATTCATAATTGCGATCGCTTTTTGGTTTCTCAAACTAGCAAAGTCAAAAGAAATTAAGCGTTTGCTCCTTGTTTCCCTGAACAAAAGTTAGTCTGATTGCATAGCAATTTAGAGAAACATCTAATTTCTACATAAGAAGAAAAATTCTTAGGATTTTTCACTACTTTAAATAACTTTTTTTGCTTTTTGATAGTTGATATGCATTAATTCTATCAATACCTCTTAATTTTTGTTCTTGAATATTTGACTCAAATATCTCCTGCAAATACTTAAGTGTAAAAGACTTTCTAAATAACTGATATGGTGTATTTTTTTGTGTTGTCATAAAAACAAGTAAATTAGAAAAAATATTATGATTGATAGTTCATTTGAAATTAATAGTATTATTCCAAAATACTTTAACTAACAACTATGCGTCATCTCATAATGCGAAAAATACTTTCTCTATCAAGTCTATATACTTACTAGGGTTAACCATAATCACAGAGTAGAGTTATCCTTACTATCTCAGGCTGTAAGCTTCGCTACAATGACAGCAACACACTGCCAGATCGAGAAAATCTGTATTATGTACGATTTCTTATATTTTCCTGGACTCTAAAACTGAACTTTTAAAACATTAATTGCTATTGCTAATCACCACAGGAGAAAAAAAATATGCAACCAACTAATCCACAACAATTCACCGAAAAAGCTTGGCAAGCTATTGTTAAAACTGCCGATATTGCCAAACAGAATCAACATCAACAAATTGAAAGCGAACACTTATTGAAGGCTTTAATTGAAGAAGAAGGATTAGCCACCAGTATCTTTAATAAAGCAGATATTAGCGTAGCCAAAGTACGAGATAAAGTAGAGCGTTTTATTAATAGTCAGCCCAAGGTAAAAAATCTAGGAGAATCTATCTACTTGGGACGTAGTTTGGATACATTATTGGATCGTGCTGATAAATTTCGCCAAGATTTTGAGGATGAATACATATCAATAGAGCATATAGTATTAGGATATGCTAAGGATGATCGCATTGGTAGAAGTTTATTTCAAGAATTTGAACTCAACGAGAAGCAACTGAAGGAGATTATTAAACAAGTGCGGGGTAATCAAAAAGTAACCGATAAAAACCCAGAAGGGAAATATCAAGCCTTAGAAAAATACGGTAGAGAATTAACTGAATTAGCCAAAGCGGGTAAACTCGATCCTGTTATTGGTCGTGATGAAGAAATCCGTCGTACTATTCAAATATTATCCCGTCGGACAAAAAACAATCCTGTCTTGATTGGTGAGCCTGGGGTGGGTAAAACTGCTATTGTAGAAGGACTGGCTCAACGCATTGTCAACCGTGATGTACCCGAATCTTTACGAGATAGAAAGTTAGTTGCTTTAGATATGGGCGCATTGATTGCTGGTGCTAAATATCGCGGGGAATTTGAAGAAAGACTCAAAGCAGTCTTAAAAGAAGTTACCGAATCCAAAGGTAACATTATCATGTTTATTGATGAGATACACACCGTAGTAGGTGCTGGTGCAACTCAAGGCTCGATGGATGCGGGTAACTTACTCAAGCCTATGTTAGCCCGTGGTGAATTGCGCTGTATTGGAGCAACTACCCTTGATGAGTATCGTAAGTATATTGAAAAAGATGCAGCCTTAGAAAGACGTTTTCAGTCTGTTCTGGTAAATGAGCCTAATGTAGTTGATACTATCTCCATTCTACGGGGTTTAAAAGAGCGTTATGAAGTGCATCATGGGGTGAAAATTTCCGATACAGCATTGGTTGCTGCTGCTACCCTTTCTAATCGTTATATTAGTGACAGGTTTCTACCAGACAAAGCGATCGATCTTGTGGATGAATCCGCAGCTAAACTAAAAATGGAGATTACCTCTAAACCAGAAGAGTTAGACGAAATTGATCGCAAAATTCTTCAGCTAGAAATGGAAAAACTCTCGCTGCAAAAAGAAGAAGATGCATTATCTCAGGAAAGGTTACAGCGTCTCGATAAAGAATTAGCCGATTTTAAGGAAGAACAATCAGAGCTTAACGCCCAATGGCAAGCAGAAAAAGAAGACATTGATAAACTTAATAACTTCAAAGAAGAGATCGATCGCGTTAACCTAGAGATTCAGCAAGCAGAAAGGGATTACGATCTTAATAAAGCTGCGGAATTACGCTATGGAAAACTCACCGACTTACAAAGACAAGTCACAGAAATCGAAAGTACCCTAGAAGAGAAACAATCTTCAGGGCGTAATATGCTACGGGAAGAGGTTGTAGAAACCGATATCGCCGAAATCATCTCTAAATGGACAGGAATTCCTCTGAATAAACTTGTGGAATCCGAAAAAGCTAAACTTCTCCACTTAGAAGACGAATTACACCAAAGAGTTATCGGACAAGAAGAAGCTGTTACCGCAGTAGCAGACTCTATTCAACGCTCTCGCGCAGGATTAGCTGACCCCTTACGTCCTACCGCAAGCTTCATTTTCCTTGGCCCTACAGGAGTGGGTAAAACCGAATTAGCTAAAGCTTTAGCCAAAAACTTGTTTGACTCCGAAGAAGCTTTAGTGCGGATTGATATGTCAGAATATATGGAAAAACACAGCGTATCCCGTCTTGTAGGTGCGCCTCCAGGGTATGTCGGTTACGAAGAAGGAGGACAACTCACCGAAGCAATACGCCGTCGCCCCTATTCTGTAATTCTCTTTGACGAAATTGAAAAAGCCCACGCAGATGTGTTTAATATCATGCTGCAAATCCTCGACGATGGACGCTTAACTGACTCTCAAGGACGCACTGTAGACTTTAAAAACTCGATCATTATTATGACCAGTAATATTGGTTCGCAGCATATCCTAGATGTTGCTGGTGATGATAGTAAATATGAAGAAATGCGAAGTCGTGTCATGGGCGCAATGCGGGATAGCTTCCGTCCTGAATTTCTCAATCGAATCGACGAAATTATTATCTTCCACGGGTTAACTAAAGCACAATTACAGCCAATAGTTCAACTACAAATTCAAGGATTAGAAAAACGGCTTGCAGAACAAAAATTATCTTTGAAAATGTCAGAAAAAGCGATCGATTTCCTAGCCGAATTAGGTTACGATCCCGTCTATGGTGCAAGACCATTAAAACGAGCGATTCAAAGATATTTAGAAACCTCGATTGCTAAATCAATTCTGCGAGGAGAGTTTCAGGAAGGGGATACTATTTTTGTCGATGTAGAAGATGAAAGATTAACCTTCAAGCGATTATCTGTTGAAATGTTAGCTAATTAATTGGTTGTGTGTGATTAATTATCTATAATTTTTGTTTTGTAGTAGGGTGGGCAATGCCCACCCTTGTATATTAAGAGTAGTGGTGGTGAGCCTTAGCAACCTTGTCTTTTTTTGCTTTACAGAAAAGATAATTTTAAATCAAGTTTTTATGATGTCGCTTAAATTACTCTTTTTTACCCCATTATTATATTGTTTATGGGAATAATTAGATTATTGGGTAAATTTTAGGTATGTGTTATTGATTTGCAATAAGTTTGTTGCAGTCTCAAGGATTGGAATCCAGCTATAATTAACACATAAATACATAAGCTGGTGACAGGACTTGAACCTGCGACCGGCTGATTACAAATCAGCAGCTCTACCAACTGAGCTACACCAGCACAGTTATATATAGTAGCAAACAAAATTGATATTGACAACTATTTTTTCTGACCGAGTAATCTGTGACCTAAACACTAATAAATCTCTTGTCCTGCGGAAACGTCAATGGTCTTGTATAATTAGCTTTGATTTCGTTAGCAACTAGATTTGGTTAGCGAATTTGTAAATCCCGCTCAAGGCTTCTTGAGAAATAAATAGCGGTTCAAAATAAATAACACAAAATAGAAATAAGTAGATATGTACGATTGTATCGTTGTCGGTGCTGGGCCCGCAGGAACAACTGCTGCTTATAATTTAGCC
>NZ_LR214116.1 GCF_900659865.1 Hyella patelloides LEGE 07179 | reverse complement strand
TAGCTAGTTGTAATTGCAGTTGTTGTCTGACTTGAGATTCTGCTGCAAATTCTCCTTCTGTTCCTTGTCTTTGCTCTTTAAATTCTAACTCCGCAGTACCTTGTAAACGTCTTTCGGCGGTTTCGGGTTCGCTTTCTCCTGGTAATTGGACTAATATTTTATCGTCACCAACAGTTTGCACTGTGGTTTCAGAAACCCCAAATTCATTTATACGGTTTTCGATAACTCTTTGAACCGCTTCTAAATCTTCTCTTGTGATTTCCGTAACTTCTTCAGTGGGTTTAACTTGAATCGTTAACTGTGAACCACCAATTAAATCTAGACCTTGTTCTGGGGGAATTGTGATTAAAATAGCGATCGCTGCTGCTAATAACGCTAAAATTAACACAACATAGGCTCTTTGTTTCTGCATTGACTACCACCTGCTGTAACAAATGATATGATAAACTGTTTCGCTGCTCTTCGTAAAAGGTAACAACTATCTGTCTACTTAACTTAACCACTAAAAATCCAGTAATAGTCTTTTCCTACAGTCAGCCAGCAAGTACTATGATGTAGAGAAAACACAAGAAATGATTAATGATCTCGAAAGAAGAAGCCCAACAACTTTTAGAAAGAATGATTTTTGAAGAAATGCAGCCTCAAGATTGGGCGCAGGATGTCTGGGATTTTAACCCAATTCATGGAGAGAGTGCTGCTAGATTATTGGAGGCATTTACCGCTTTAATTCAGATAAGTAGCCCCGAAAGGCTAGAAACATATCTTCACAGTCTCTATGAAGACCGCATTGATGGCTAAAACTAATGTCACTCAAACTGCTCTTTATTTCCCATTTTCCCGTATGGAAATAACAGGTAAGCGAGTAATATTTGAGTAATTAGTAGTCTTAGTTGGTTGCGTTAGGCGAGTAAAAGTATCGCTTTCTTTAGCTACTTGTAGATATGCGAATGGCGAGACTCGAACTCTATAACAATCCTTCTACTAACGTAGTTATGCAGCCTGAAATACCCAATACATAAACGTTTAAACGATATTGGGTATAAATTGGGTACAAATGGGTACAGAATATAAAGGCTATCAAGAGTTACACGAAGACTTCAAAAGATACCAAAAACAGACCCCTTTAGGGGTAAGGTAAGTGAGTAAGTTTTGAGTGTAATCGGTTATAGGGTGACTTGGTTGGGGGTTTGAAACCCGCCTGACGACGTTATTTTATTAGTACGGAGAGGGGGGGATTCGAACCCCCGATAGAGTTACCCCTATAACTCCTTAGCAGGGAGCCGCTTTCAACCGCTCAGCCACCTCTCCAGGGTGACAGTATACGATTATAACAGATTAATCATAATTGTAAAGATGAGTTTGGTCTATTTTGAGATTTTTTTTGCTTTTAATTGTTGATTGATGGTTTTTGCGATCGCATTTCGGGCATTTGAGATCGAGTATTTAATTATTTATTCATCATTTCTGGGGCTATTCAAGGATAAGTAAGTAAAAAGTAGACCCACTAAACAATTCTATATTAAGGCTGTTCTACAAAAAGTCTGGTTTTTTCACAATCGAATTACTTAAGATAAAGACTTTGGAATATCTACACCAAATCTTAAATAATAGTTAAACCAGAATTCTGGTACTCTATTTTAATGATAAATAATCAATAACAACTATCAAAACTAGCTCTAAAAAAATAATTGATATTCTTTTTAATGATCTAGTTGTATTTACTTTAGACTTGGCTACATTTTAAATATTTTCTGTCATAACTAATGCTTGAAACAACAACGGTCAATTCGATGATTAATATTTTAGTAGTTGACGATCAAAAAACCAGTCAACAGTTTTTAAAGAATTCTTTAGAAAGCGAACCTGATTTTAATATAATTGGAATAGCAAATAATGGAGAAGAAGCAATTGAAAAAGTTGCTAAATTCCAGCCTAATATTGTTATTATGGATATTAATATGCCAGTAATGAATGGCTTAGCTGCTACTAAAGTTATTGCTGAACGTTACACATCAACTAAGGTATTAATTTTTAGTCTTTACGATGACGATGAATCTCTAAGTAATGCCATAGAAGCAGGAGCAAAAGGTTATTTATTTAAAAATACTCCTTCGGAAGAAATTATCATGGCAATTCGTTCTGCTCATCTAGGATATTTTCAGTTAGGGCCTGGTTTATTAGAAAGATATCTTTATCGATTTTCTACTAATTCACTTACTAATAAAGAAATTAATAAAAAACTGGCAAATGTTTCTACAATAGTCGATAAAAATCAGGATATAAGTTTTTTAACAAGTAAAATAGTCAAAGATATTTCTAATGTTGAGAGGAACGTACTACTAAATCGCACTCTAATTTATATTATGTTTATTTTTACCACGTTACTATTATTTTTAGTAATGTTTAATAAAGCATAATCATGTTGAGACAACAACTACAACATCTCAAAAAGCAATCTGCTCCGTTGCGTTTATTTGGTTTTTTGGTGTGTTTAGCAATAATTTGGTTACCTTTGGCGATTCCCATCAATTTATTATTAAAAAGCGATCCTAATTTAGCGACAATTGTCACGATGGGATTATTATTTATTATTTTTATTTGTTTGCAAAAATGGTGGGGAAAATATGTTTATCAACAGCCTTCTATTTTTCAGCAGTATGGCTTAAAAGATAATAGGTTAAGTCTGATTAGTTTGATTAAAGGATTAGCTATTGGCTTTGGCGTTTGTTGGGCTTTATTTATTACCGAGGCTCTTTTTGGCTGGATAGAGATTGGTAATGCTTCAGGTTTTTTACTGAGAATAGTTTTTGAAGGATTATTGAGTGCTTTGGGTATTGCTTTAGCAGAAGAATTAGTTTTTCGTGGTTGGGTATTATACGAATTAGAACAAGACTATAGTAAAAGCACTGCTGTGTGGACTAGCTCAATTGTATTTGCAACTGCTCATTTTTTAAAACCAATAGCAGAAATTATTCGGACTTTTGTCACGTTTCCTGCTTTATTACTATTAGGATTAACTTTAGTTTGGGCAAAAAGAGCCAATAAAAATCACCTAACTATTTGTATTGGGTTACACGCTGGTTTAGTGTGGGGTTATTATATTTTAAATGTGGGGAATTTAATTACTTATACGAATAAAGTTCCTGAATGGATTACAGGTATTGATGGCAATCCTATTGCGGGAATTTTAGGTTTAACTTTTATGGGTGTTTTAGCTTTGGTGATGAGAGGGAAAGCGAAGCTGAAAGATGAAGCGTAAAGAATCGGGAATGAAAGTAAAACTTATTTTTCTGAGATCGTTAGTATTTATTAACAATGTACTAAAAAAGTACTATTAAATTGCCAAAATTGTTAATATCAAGTTTCATCTCGACAATTTAATAGGTATGGTTTTAGATTCTCAGGATACTTCTGCAAGCAACCTTAATGTGACTTCTACTTTTGTCGATCGCCAGCAATGGTTAGAAACTCAATTACAATTATTGCGTAATAGTTTAAGACAAGGACAGCAAAGTTTAGCAGACTGGAATAGAGGACAGATGGCAGTTTCGGCTGTTCCAGGGGCGGGAAAATCCCATAGTCTTTCTGTAGCAGCAGCGATCGCAATTGCCAAAAATCAGTTACACAGTCGCAAGCAACTTGTGATTGTTACCTATACTCGTTCCGCAGCAGCTAATATAAAGAGTAAGATACGCGATCGCTTAAAAGAGTTGAAATTGCCTCCTGGGGGCTTTGTAGTGCATACTCTTCATGGTTTGGCGTTGCAGATTGCTAATTCTCAAAAGGAGTTATCAGGACTTAATTTAGACAATGTAACTATTATGGTGCCGACAGTGGGGCATCGTATTATTAGATCGGCGGTGGATCGCTGGATTGCCAAAAATCCCCGTCACTACCAGGTATTAATTGAAGGGGTGCAGTTTGATGGCGAGGAAACAGAAAAATTACGGCGGCAATCAGTCTTAAGAACGGAAATATTACCTAGTTTAACCAATATTGCTGTTAGAGAAGCTAAAAGCTCAGGATTACTACCAGAAGACCTCTGGGAATGGAGTAAAACCGCTACGGATAGCTATCAAGTATTAGCCATTGCAGCAGGACTATATCAACAATATCAGGAACTGATGCGATCGCGAGATTTTGTTGATTACGATGATATGATTTTAGCTGCTTTGCGAGTGCTAGATTATCAACCAATGCGAGTATTGTGGCAAAATCAAGTCTTTGCTGTGTTTGAAGATGAAGCGCAAGATTCTAGCCCTTTACAAGAGAAATTAATTTCCATTTTGGCAGAAAATGCATTTCCTACATCAGCACCTAATTTAGTTCGAGTAGGGGATCCCAATCAAGCCATTAACTCCACTTTTACCCCTGCAAACCCGATTTATTTTAATTGGTTTTGTAATGATTGCGAACAACAAGGCAATTTAGCCACCATGAATCAGGCAGGACGCAGTAGTAAGATTATTATTGATGCTGCTAATTTTGTTTTGCATTGGGTAAATCAGCAGACTTTAGAAAAGCATAAAACATCCCCAGTAGAAGAGGTTGCATTACCTTTTAGATCGCAGAATATTTGTTTAGTAGATAGTGACGATCCGCAACCAGAAGCCAATCCCCATCCTGAAGGTAAAGGCTTAGAAATTAAGATACCCGATGATGTCTATCATACAGTGGAACTAATCGAACAAAGAGCGATCGCCCTTCTACAAGCAAATCCCCATCGTAGTATCGCTATTTTAGTAAGGGAAAATCGCCAAGGACGTTTTATTGCAGAGAAATTGGCACATCTACCCAAGGAAAATAGCATCAAAGTCTATGAAGTCGGCGAAAGCGAAAGATATTCCCAAATTCCCCAAGAAATACTTACTTTACTCCAATTTTTAGACCGCCCTCACTCTCCAGATAACCTAAAATCGGCATTAGAAGTCTTAACCCAACGAGGCTTAATTCCCGCCCAAGACTTAAACGCATTAGCCACCTATCCCGAACAATTTTTATACCCCAGTCCCCTTCAAGAAGAGCAAAAACCATCGGTATTGCAAGCCCGTCGCTACTGTTGTAATCTATTACGCGCCCGCTTAGAATTACCCCACTATCAATTAATCCCCTTTCTGGGAATGACTCTTAAATATACAGGAGGGGAATTAGCCACAGTACAAAAACTATCAGAAAAAGTTAACCTCCAGATTGCCCATCATAGCTCTCTCAAAAGTACCATTGAAGCCCTAGAAGAAATAGTAATTTCCGAAAAATTTGAAGGGGTAGAAGAAGATACAGGCGATCGCTATACCCGTAATGGTCAGATTACCATTATTACCATGCACAAAGCAAAAGGACTCGATTGGGACTATGTATTTCTCCCCTTTCTCCATGATGATGTACTACCTGGGGAATTATGGGTACCTGTCGCAGCAAGATTTATCGGCTATTTCACTTTAGCAGAAGTGGCACGCGCTCAAATTAGAACCTTAATGCATCACAAACTACTGTTAGAAAATAACAAAGCAGTAGCCAACACCATCCCCAACCCAGTAGAAGCTTGGACAGAAGCCGAAAGACTCAAACAAGCTGAAGAATTTCGCTTACTTTATGTAGCAATGACAAGAGCCAAACGCCTCCTCTGGATATCTGCTGCGGATTTAGGCCCTTTTCGCTGGAGTATTTTTAGGGGTGATCGACCAAGCAAAATGCAGAAGAAAAAACCCTGTCCTGCCTTACCTGCGTTGATTAAGCAATTTCCTCAGTGTTTGGTTTGAAAACTTTTTTCATGTTTCTAATTTAACCAAAAATATTATGAAAAATAAAAATGATAAAAAATTATTTATTATTCAACCACCAGAGTACAAGTACGATCAATTCCAATACTGTTCGGTTAAGCTAAACAACATGAGTTAATGAAAGTATTCATCATCCAAATGCATGAAACTATTTACTCTAACTCTTATTTCTCGAATACTTGCACTTGCTACGCCTATTAATTTAT
>NZ_LR214115.1 GCF_900659865.1 Hyella patelloides LEGE 07179 | reverse complement strand
GTCTATACTCCTCGACCATGCTGCGTTTGTATGGCTACAGTAATTTTGAATTCCTAAACCCAGACCTAATAAAAACTTAATTGCAGGATATCCACCTGGGAGATCAATACCGTTCGGTTAAGCCCCCCAGCCCCCAACTTTGAGGGAGTTATATTTGTGAAAGTCCCCCAGGATTGGGGGATTTAGGGGGCGGACAAAATAACTTGAGATACTAACCGAACAGTATTGCCTGGGAGATACTTGGTACCAACAACTTTATCGACCTGTGCTACAACCACTTGAACTTTGTCAACCACCTCTTCTTCATAGCCGACAACACGAGTTTCTTTTTCTTTATTGATTACCTCTTCCCATTCAGTTCTTGTCACCTCCTCTTCCCTCTCTTCATCTTCATAATCAATAGTGGGAACTTCAATCTCGACCTCACGCTCAACTGGACCATATCCCATAGTTGTATAGGTAGATTGACCTGTAAATAATCTTCCCCAAAAACCCCTTAGCTTAGTTGTAGGAGCTATTCCCATAACAGTTGTCGTCTTCTTCGACTTCTGAGTTTTAATCACAGGCACCTTAGTTTTCTTTTTAACCGTCTCGGTTACTTCCTTTGGTATAAACTCTTTGAACTCCACTTCTACTTCTTCTTCTTTTGGTTTAATACGAGTGATATCCTTTGTCCCCATCACATCTTCCTTAATAGTGATGTCCTCACATCTTGCTGCTTCCATTTTTTCCAATTGTCCAAAGACAGAGTCAAATACTGGTTTGATATCTGCCATCGCATCCAAGCTCTTGAAGGTCATAACACCATAAGCACAAATTGCCGATGCTGCTGCCTGAAAGATGTTTTGTCCTTCAATCTTTCTATTAACTTCATATCTAGCCAAGCGAGCAGAAATTAAGCAGAGAGTTTGATAGTAGCGTTTAACTCGTTCTTTTTCTGCATACTGCTTAAGGTCATCTCTCAAGACTTGTCCTAAACTGCCAATTTTTTGACGCGGTATGATTTGACAGATAAGTTCTGTAATTTTAGGGATACCTTCGCCAGTTTTTGAATTGATTTCAATGGCTGGTGGAAAAGAATCGGTATTAAAGACAGCTTTGTAAACCTCAGATATTCCTCGTCGAGCATAATCCATCTCTTGGTCGGTAGGAAGAACCGTGCCATCATCTTTTCTAAAGACATTGAGTATCGGAATGACCATACACTTCCCTGACTCTTTCAGACACTTCCAGGTTTCTAATAGTTCTCCCAAATACTGTCGGTCGGGATCGAGAAATTTCATGTGGGGAGCCATAACATAAAGAATAATGTCTGGCTGCATATGTTCTCCCATATCAGAACGCCATTGCTTAACTTGGATTTTTTTTTCTTTAGGCTTAATTCCTGGAGAAACACACCCAGAGAAGTCCTTAATCAGTAAATAGTCAGAATCTTTTAGGGGAACAACAGGCGGACGAGAAAATTTGTTACCTGGAAGCTGCTCCATCATTAGAGCAGTTCGATTAATATTTTCATAATTAATGTTGCTACAAATTCCAGGTGTATCCCAAAATCTTAATTTGCTGGTTAGTTGAAAATAACCAACAACATCGGTGCAATCTTGGAAACCATTGGACTTCATTGCATCTGAATCCAACAGGCTGTTTCCCAAAGAGGTTTTTCCAACACCTGTGCGTCCAGTAACCCAAAGATTCACTTTATCGGCAAATAATTCACTGTTATCTCTGAGCTTTTCTGTCAAATATTGTGATTCTAAGCTTTGTAAGTCAAAAACTTTAAGAGCTTCGGGTTTATCGGCGAAGATTCCTTTGAGAGTTTTCAGAGAGGCTTCAAACATAGACATATTAGACATATTACTTGCTATTCCTTGGTGTAATTGTGAAAAAAATTGAAGATTTTTGTGAGCCACTGATTCGCTGAAAGTTGGCAAATATTCTAGAAAAAGTGAAGCAAAAGTGTTACGGGGAGGAAGAATCAACGCTATTACATATTTCTTCATCAGTAACACCTTTACTAGATGAAAACTTTTATCGTCTTATGGGACGAAATACAACAGACTTGCCATCTTTACCAGTTCGTCGAAATTTACCTGCGAAAGCCCAATTGATATATCCCCCATCGCCCTTGTTAATGAATCTTCCGCTCGTAAAAGTCCAAAGACCATAGATACTACCAGCACATCTGAATTGCTTGAATGTGGCATTTTTAAGATTTTTACCGTAGTTTTGCGATAAGTTGAAAACCATCACATTACGGCGCTGTCTGACTCCGCTGTAAGCTCTTTCTTGAATTGCTTTAACACAGGCACTTCGATTTCTAATCGTCAAAATGTCCTGCGAAATTTGACTATAAAGTTGAGTTAAATCTCCTTGCACACTTACATTTCCACTTATCCTTTTTGCTTGAGCAGGTAAAGGGAATAAAGTAAAGGTGCTTATTAGCAATGCTACGAGACTTATGGAGAGTATAAGTTTTTCGAGCGTTGTTTTCTTCGTAGTTGATTTGTTGGTTGAGTAAATCATTTTGGCTTTTCCTAAAGTGTTAAATAGATGAATAAGGAATGCAATCAAGTACTTCTTCTTGAATTTCTAGATGAATTGCTGCTACCACTACTTTGGGAGTTCCTTCGTTGCTGATTTCCTCGTCGCACTATCTCATCAAGAGTGTCAGATGTACGTCGGCGATCTCTTTCGCGATCTCTGCGATCGCGTGAAGTGGTGCGTGGCTGTCCATGAGCATGAACTCTATTGTGAGGTTTTGAAATCTTATTACCAGCTAATGCAGGTTGGGGAGACAAAGCAAAACTGGTTATTAAAAAGACTGCAAGAGTTATAGTCAGTAAGAACTTTTGTATGATTTTTTGCATTGTAGTCGCTCGGTTGGTTGAGTAAATCATGTTTTATTCTCCAAAAAAATTTGTCATGAAATTTGTAAGTCACTATGGACAAGGCTTTAACCCTTGTTCTTGATTCTTGCAAGAGCGTGAATGGTATTGAAGTTGCCCCTCTTTTGGCTCTAAAGTCTGTAAGAAAAAGTCTTGACAGCGATTGTGTTCATCGACAATCGCCACTTTTGCTTCGTGTCCAGTACGTAATACTTCAGAACGCTCGCGCTCTTCATAAGCAGCAATAATCGCGAAATCCCCAGGAGCGCATAAATGGGCAGCAGCACCGTTAAGACAAATGACACCACTTCCAGGCTCTCCTGGCAACACGTAGGTTGACAAGCGGTTGCCATTGCTCACATTCCAAATTTGCACTTCCTCCAAAGGCAAAATTCCGACCTTATCAATCAATTTACGGTCAATGGTGACGCTGCCTACATAGTTAACATTGGCATCGGTGACGCAGACACGATGTAATTTGGCGTGCATTAGTTTAATAAGGCTTCCGCCTTGGAAAGAAGCAGGATTATCCTTTAAAATGATTGCTGTTGGACTATTACCATGTTCCAATAGTGGAGTCGGATCGATAGATACAGAAGTTAAGTCTGGTTGGGTAACGCTCGTTTGTGGTTGAGACATTAATTTTTGTTCTTAAAAACTCTACAATTTCATCATCTCTCTGCTTGGGTTGAGTTCTAGGATGAGAAATAGGTGACTTATGGTTGAGATAAAAGGTTGAGATTAAGATAAGAAATTACTAGGATAAAGCTAGATAAAATTACTGATATCTAAGTAATCATGTCGCGATCGCTCAAAGTTTCTCCTCAATACATTGCTCAAGTCAAACAAGCTGTTAAACGCAATGGTTTTCCCAGTCAAACTGCTTTTGCTAAATCTTTTGGAAGTCCATCTGAAAGTACAGTCAAAAAATTTCTCAGAAGAGGAAATGTTGATTTCTCATACTTTGAAGAAATTGCGGATAAATTAGGCTTAGATTGGCAAGAAATCTCTCAAATAAACGAAACTAACCAACAAACTACTATTCCCGACAATTTTTTTGCTTATGACTCTTCTTGGGTAGGTAGAGAGCGACTAATCACGCAACTAAGTCAGAATCTGCGTAACTCCTGTCGTCTACTGCTAATTCTTGGTTTAACAGGAATTGGTAAAACCGCTTTGGCAGAAAGATTAGCAGTAAAATTAACAGATTTAATCCAAAGTGATTGGGATAATAAGCTACTTAGAGCAAATTTTGACTATGAGGAGAAGTCTACAGACTTTGCTAGTATTGCTGCTGGATGGCTTGAGAGCTTAGGAGAAAATATACCACCAACGGAGAAAAAACCAGAATTACTATTAAATCAATTAGTCAGACGCTTACAAGAAGATCGGTTGCTCGTACTGATTGATTCGATGGAAAGACTTCTAACAGAAAATGAAGATGGTGGTAGCTGGGGAGATTTTAGCAATCGATATTGGGAAGAATTCTTTCTCAGATTATTATCAGCCGAATCTTGTCAAAGTCGATTGATCCTTACTTCTCAAGACTTACCAGTTAATTTTCATAGCAAAGCTTCTCGTTATAGCAATTTTTATCAGCGCCACATTCTCTATGGATTAGATGAATCCGAACAAGAAGCACTATTTGAAATAGAAGGATTAGATATTAGTCAAAAGTCTGAAGATAAACCAATTTTATTACGATTAGGGAAAGCATATCAGGGTCATCCTTTAGTTTTACGGGTAATTATTGGAGAAATTAACGGCGATCCTTTTAATGGAAATGTTCAAGCTTATTGGAATGATGTTAATAAAAAAATAGAAGAAGTAGAAAAGGATTTAGCTGAAGCTGAAGCGGGAAAAACAGAAGGATATGATGAGTGGGAATTACACAAACTTACCCGTAAAGTTAGAAACGAAGTCAATAGGAAACGTCTCAAAGCTACATATAAGCGTCTAGAAACTCAAGTACCAGACGCTTATATTTTAATTTGTGCTGCATCTGTTTATCGTATCCCCGTACAAGAAGAAGGTTGGTTAATGCAGTTAGCAGAATTAGTAAGGCGTGTAGAAAAGCAAGTTTGCAGTCAAGAAAGACAAAAACAAGCTTTAGAAGAACTATTAAATCGTTTTCTAGCAGAAGAATCAGTGAATCATAATAATAAACGAGTTTTAGGACAACATAATTTAGTTCGTAGTGTAGCTTTAGAAAGTTATAGAAATTTAGTACAAAAATTTCAAGGTGGTGGAGAAGAAGCATGACCGATAATTCTAAAACATCAGGTCAATTATTGTTTGAAGAATTAGAAATTAATTTAGATGAAGTACCTTTTGAACAGCTTTCTATTTACACGGCAGTAGAATATTTTCTAACTATTGAAGATGAACCACCTTCTAATGCGACAAATTTAAAAAAAGTAAATAGATATTTAGAATCCTTTCATCATCTTTGTGATGTAGAAGCCTGGGAAAAGGCTAGTATAATTCTTTGTACTCGTTCAGGAATTTCTACTAATGACGAATTGCATTACCAACTTAGAGTTTGGGGTCATTATCAAGAACAAATTGATTTCTCTCGGCAACTATTAGGCAAATTAAATTCATTGATAGATGTAATTTGTGGGATTAGTTTGGGAAATGCTTACGGCTCTTTGGGGCAGTACCAGAGAGCTATTGACTATTACCAGCAGGCTTTAGAGATCGCTCGAGACATCGGCGATCGCGAATATGAAGGGCATTCCTTGGGCAATTTGGGACTGGCTTACGGCTATGAAGGACATTCCTTGGGCAGTTTGGGAAATGTTTACAGCTCTTTGGGGAAGTACCAGAGAGCTATTGACTATTACCAGCAGGCTTTAGAGATCGCACAAGACATCGGCGATCGCGGTCATGAAGGGCGTTCCTTGGGCAATTTGGGACTGGCTTACGGCTCTCTAGGGGAGTACCAGAGAGCTATTGACTATCACCAGCAGGCTTTAAAGATCGCTCGAGACATCGGCGATCGCGAATATGAAGGGCGTTCCTTGGAAAGGGCACTAAGGGAAAAAGGAAGAAAAGCTTTGTGTTCTTGGTGCTCTTTGTGGTTATTGATTTTTTTAAACCACTAAGGACACAAAGGACACAAAGGGTAAG
>NZ_LR214114.1 GCF_900659865.1 Hyella patelloides LEGE 07179 | reverse complement strand
TGGGGACAATTAGAGCAAGATGTGGGTAATGCTGTTGCAAGAAGTTTTGTTTGTGTCATTATAAGAATTAAGAATTTATTTGTGAGGAGAGCAGTGGTAATAGGTTGCTCTCCTTTTTATTTGTTTGTAGGCGTTCGTAGTCAGTCAAAGAGACTAGAAAGAAAAATTGCTTCGTGGAGACTGACTCGCTCTTGATTCACGTACTTCTGAACAGGAAAAGATATTCGGTTTTCGGGCGTGCAGTGCTTGGATTGTAATAAATATGAAAGCGAGAGTCTTGATTCCGTCGGGAGGGGGCGATCTCTTTCCCTGTGCCTTTATGCTATAATAATAGCATTAACACGCTATAAATACAAGTTTTAATTGCTAGATAATAGTGTGTTATAGTTCTCTAGTGCGAATAGCATAATAATGCTATAAATCAAGGGGTAACAATGAATCAAACACTAATGAACCCCAAAGTTTTGCAAAACAGGCTTGAATCACTGGGATGGACTCAATATCGTCTGGCTCAAGAGATCGATAAGCTTCGCGGAGCGCAGAAAGGAGCGGGGAACTATACCAGCACAGTTAAAAAAGTTCTGGATAATCCAGAAAAAAGTCAATCAAAAACCTTAGAAGATTTAGTCAAAGCAATGGGAGGTGAACTATTTATTAAATGGAAAAAAACCGAGCCTGTGGTAGTTGATTACGAAGAGGTGAAGTTCAGCGATTAAAGACAGGAAGATCAGTTTTTAAGGCTGATATCTTGAAAGCTTGCGTTCCCAAAAAAGCAAAAACGATCGCGCTCCGACCAAAGAACTGCGATCGCTATTGACCAAAACCGTGTATCTAAAAAAGGAAATGGCTATAAATATGATAACTGAGTCAGAGACAGCCCGTGAGAATCAAATAGGGAAGATAGAAGAAATAGTCAGAGAAATCTTCAGCAAAATCAAATCTTTGTATTTTGCTCTTGAGAAAGAGAAAGATATTACAACCAAGAAAGAGAGAGCCGAATTTTCGGAAATAGAAGCAGTCGCGATTCGGAAAGTAATTCAACGTCATCGAGAAGAATTAAAATCAGATGGGCTGAAAAGTATACGAGGAAAAGCTTTAAAAGATGTTATGGACAAGCTGTCCATAAGTAAAAGAACACCACAATTAACTATTTGGACACCAAGAGCAACCCTATGCTGGGGAATGCTTTTCAAGAGAATCTTTAGTGGCAGTAATACCTGGTCAAACTCAAAATGTTTTCGAGGAGTGACGGACAAACCCCACAGAATTTTCAAGTCTTAGCCACCCCTCAATGAGCAAAATTTTGTCTTCAATCAGAAGCAACACCAGTACTTTGTAGCATACAAGTAGGATAGCATCCCATGAGAAATAGTATACCAGTATTATTCGTCAATATCGCCCAAGAGCAAGGAATGGAGTCGTGGGAATTACCCATCGTAACCGCATACAAAAATCGAGAAGGAGAGTACTCTATCCCAGGATTAACTGCATTTTTAGAAGAGGTCGTCATCGAAGGCATTAGGGATTTGGAGTCGGGAAAAGAAACATCTGTGTTGGGAAGAATTGAAATCGTATCTGCTCGCTCCAGAGCAAGACGAAGAAGAGGGGGTGCATCATGAGTGTATCGACCAGCACTAGCAGTTCTCTTCAAGCTGATTCAATCAAAGAGTGGGTAGAAGGAAGTGGGGTAGAGGGTGCGATCGCCTCTCTGAACATTCACACAATAGAAAACTCCTTTGAAATCGCATCTCTCTTAAACTGGAAATACTATTCAGGTTCGGGTGGATGGTACGTAAAGAGTATCGATCTAGCTACGGGTCAATATAGTTCCTTCGGACAATTCAAACCAGATATCCCTCTTTCATTTCCGAACCAGGAGAAGGCACAGAAATACATCTCATTTCCCAAGGGTGATGGTGTAGAAATAATCTTGTTACTACCAGACATGGACACCTGGGAGAAAATAGCTGATAAATACCAAGTCCCTATCACCCCAGAAGACATCAAAGAGGATAGATTGGATAAGGGATTTTGGTTGTGGGTAGCAGATAACCCCCAACTACCGTTAGAAGTAACAGAAGGAGCGAAAAAAGCAGGATGTTTATTGGCTCACAATTACATTCCTCTTTGTGTAACGGGAGTGTGGAATGGGAAGCAGAAAAAGAAATTAAAAGCTATACCTACCCTCGCACCATTCTTGACCAACGGTAGACCGATACACCTGGTATTCGACTCCGACATCACGGTCAAGCATCAAGTCCAGGAGGCATTAAAACATACGGGATATTTGGCAGCTAAAGAAGGGTGCATCGTCGGAGTAGCAACCTGGGAATATACCGAAGCTACCAAAGGAGTGGACGATTTAATTGTCAACAAAGGAATATCAGCATTTGAAACAGTTATGGACAATCTTACACAATTTAAGGAATGGCTCAAGAGAACAGAAAAACAGTTCAAACAACAACAGCCAGGATTAACTAGATTAGATTCGAGACAACTGATGAACTATATCAGAACCAAGTATCGCGATCGCTTAAAGTTAAACAAACTACAGCAGAAAATAGAACTCGATGGCAAAGAAATTTTACTGGAAGAAGCATATTTGTTGCTTGCTGACCTTGACGGCATTGATTGTACCAAAACCAAAGCATCTGATATCTTTGGCAAGATAGCGATGGAGAATAGTTACAGTCCAGTAGTAACTTACTTAGACACGGTAGCGGACAAAATTACCCCCGTCAGTTTAGAAAATCTAGCTACCCGATATTTCGGAACGGATAACCCTATATATGACATTTTCCTCAAAAGAACCCTGATAGCAGCCGTAGCTAGAGCATATTCTCCAGGCTGTAAACACGATACGACATTAGTACTCCAGGGAAAACAGGGTGCGGGTAAATCCAGCTTTTTTAGTGTACTCGGCGGAGACTGGTTCGATGATTCGATGGGCAACGCAAATAATAAGGATGACTTAATAATTCTTCATAAATCTTGGATTCAGGAGTGGGGGGAGATTGAACGAACGTTCAGTAAAAGGCAATCGGAAGAACTCAAAGCATTCATCACCAGGAGAAAAGATATCTTTCGTCCACCTTATGGACGTTCTGCTCTAGAATTTGCCAGACAGTCGATTATCGTGGGGACTGCTAATGGTAGTGATTTTTTATTGGACTCAACGGGGAACAGGCGTTATTGGATAATTCCTGTAGCCAAAGAGAAAATTGAGATATCCAGACTAACTGAAGAAAGGGATAGAATTTGGTCGGCAGCAGTAAAAGCCTATCGTAATGGTGAACAATGGTGGTTAACAGACTCTGAAGAAAAACTGAGCCAACAGAACAACCAGCAGTTTCAGATAATAGATGAATGGCAGAGTTCGATCGCTAATTATTTGTCAGGCAGAGAAGTTGTATCGATAACAGAGATACTACAGAGAGTAATGGAATTTGAGGTAGGGAAAATTGACAGGCGTTCTCAGATGAGAGTAGCCAATATCTTGACTAATTTAGAGTGGAAAAAAGCAGGTCAGAAACAACATCAAGGTAAAAGACAGGTGGTTTGGCGACCAGCTACACCTCTTTTAAATGAGGAGGGTATAGAGACCCTAAAGGGTACCGCTTCCCTAAAGGACTCGCTCCGCATCGCGCATAAGGTATTGAAAGCTGAAGCGACCTCAGAGCAGGGCTTATCTATACCTACTACACCTTCAATACCTGAAAATAAAAATCTTTTAGGGGATACTCAGCAACAAGAGAAAATCACCCAAAATAAAAAGAGTGAGAGTGAAAAATTAGAAGGTGTAGCAGGTGTCTTAAAACAAGACAGTTTCAGAAATCTAAGTAACTACACCAGTGAAAAAACTCTTACCTTACCTCTCAAACATGAGATTAATTGGCAGAATTATCCATACAATTCTCGTGATGAGTACACCCTGAAAAACCGAGCCAACAAAGTATCCGAGAGGGTATTAAGTTGCAGCACCAGTAACGAGTTAGAAAAACTACTCTTCTCACGAGAAGCCAATAAATTAGAGCTTAATTGGTTGGTGGAGAATTATTTTAGCGAAGCGCAAAAGCAGCAACTTCAAACAATTAAAGCGACGACTCAAACAAATTTGTTTGGCAAATTACAGCCAGAAGAAGTAGAGACGATTGAAATTGATTTTAAGGAGATTAAGGCGGACATGGATGTGATTATGCAAAGTTTGGGCTGGAGTATTGAACAAGGAAAGCAGCACTTAATAGATACTTACGGCAAAAGAAGTAGACTACATTTGACAGATCAAGAATTACTGGAATTTTGGGATTATCTGAAAAATCTAGGCAAAAAAAGCGACGGTAGGGTTGATAGTTGACTATAATGAGAGACCAGAAGCGATCGCGATTTCAGTTTGAGGACTTGTGGCTTAAGGTTAAAGTGAATCTCTAGGCGTGGGGTTTCCGAATGGGGGAAAATAACCATCTCAAGAAATTAAGACAATTATGGTTGTTGGTGCTAGATTCTCTCAGCCCACCAATGACAAAAGCTTTATTTCAACAACACGGGAATCTCTTA
This sequence comes from Hyella patelloides LEGE 07179, assembly GCF_900659865.1. Lineage (GTDB taxonomy): Bacteria > Cyanobacteriota > Cyanobacteriia > Cyanobacteriales > Xenococcaceae > Hyella > Hyella patelloides. The sequence continues at coordinate 1,466 of NZ_LR214114.1, read as the reverse complement.
GATTTCCAAGGAAACCAGGCAATTGTTGCCTTGAGAACCAGAGCCTTAATTGAAAAGAATCGAGGGAAAATTCCTCATCTTCAATCCGCTTTTTTTAAGGTGACCAAAAAGCAGGTTGCGGTGGAGTTAATTTTAAAAAGCGAATACTCCGCTTCTTCGCCAAGAGAAATCTCTTCTCAGTCAGAGCAGGAGAGGTTACCTCGCGACTCCAAAACCAGGAGCCACGCCATAGCGATTCATGATTCACCATCAACTCTGACTACTGTTGTTCTCTCAAACAAGGGCGAAGTTCATCTAACTCTGGATCAATCAACGGCACTATCTCAACTTATTGAGTTTACCCAAACTCAAGAGAAATTCTTCAGACTGACAGGATTTGCAGGAACGGGAAAAACTGTTCTGATCGCGAGTTATATTCAGTGGTTAGTCAGTGAGGGCATTAACTTTGTCGCAGCAACTCCCACCAATAAAGCAGCCAAAAATCTGGCACAAATTGCCGAAAGTGAGGGTCTTAATCTGTCCGTAAAGACAGTAGCACAATTATTAGGTCAGCAGCCAGTACTGGATGAAGAGACGGGAAGAGAAGTTTTCTTAAGCAAAGAAGAATTGGACTGGTCGGGTTATGGAATCATTATCATTGATGAATTTTCGATGCTCAATCGAGATAATTTTCAAGCGATCGCCTCGGAAGTAAAAAGCTCATTACTCTCAAAGGTAGTATTTGTGGGAGATTCGGCACAATTACCTCCAGTGGGAGAAAGAGAACCGATTGTCAGCACCAGTGATGAAATTCAATCCGCAGCCACTTTAACTCAAGTAGTTCGTTACGACGGAGAGATTGCCAGAGTTGCCCAAGAAATCCGAAGCAACCCCAAGTATTCTCGTACTCTTTACCCATTTACTACAACAAGAGATAGTACTATCCTTTGTTTACCTCAAAAGGAATGGCTGCAACGGGCAGTAGCTCTTTTTGAATCGCCACAATTTAAGCTCAATCCAGATTACGTGAGATTCTTGGCTTGGAGAAACCAAACAGTAGACGGTTTAAATAAGTTTGTTCGCGGAAGGTTATGGGGTAAAGATGCGCCTTCTTACCTGCCAGGAGACAGATTAATAGCTAAAAGACCCCTGTTTAGAGCCAAACCAGGGCAAAAAGGCAAGAATAAGTGGAGAATTGCCCTTAATAACTCAGAAGAAGCGGTAGTAATTGACTTTGGAGAAGAGTGTGAATTACTCTTTCTCGGTCAAATATACAAGTATTGGAAAGTAATGGTTAAACCCGATTGTGGAAAAGAGCAACCCCTCTCCATACTTCATCACGAAAGTCAAAAATTATACAATGAAAAGGTGAAGTATTTGGCGCAAGTTAAACAATGGCAGAGCTATTTCGATCTATCGAGAATGTTTGATGATGTGGGTTATGCGTACAGTTTAACGACACACAAAGCACAAGGAAGTACTATCGA
>NZ_LR214113.1 GCF_900659865.1 Hyella patelloides LEGE 07179 | reverse complement strand
AAAAATCTTCAATTTTCAAGGTTCAAAATCGTCTTTCAACTTGATTTGTGAGAAATACGGGAATTAGATTGGGTAGAGTTCCTGGAACTGTATTTTGCAGAGAAACTGACATTAGATCAGGCATTCGATTTAGATCTGTAGCTATGATTTAGTCGGGCAAATATTTTGAGTAAAGCTTTTTTATAGGGTGAACCCAAACAAGCTATGGTGTGAAGAGGATCTATTTTCATTGCCCAAGCTAAATTTTTGGCAGCAGCTTTGATTTGTCCAATTTTGTAAGACATAATTGCTTGGTTGAAAATAGAGTCAGCAAACATTCGAGGATGTGCTTGATAAATAGCTTGATGTTTGGCTACCAAACGATTGAAGCTTACCTGACGGCGCATCGGGTCGGTAGAAACACGAAACTCCTGATGTTCGTATAGCCTGTAGGTAACTTGGGGAATTCCGATAATGGAACACACCAAATTGAGTCTCAAAAATAAATCTGTATGAATTCGAGAGGCAAAAGATTCATCAAAACCACCAATTGAGAGTAATACCTCTTTTTCTGCTACTAGGGTTTGTTTGGTAAAAAAAGACTGAGATGAAGCAATCTCTTCTAAACCAAAATGAGAACCTTTTGCTAAAGTGGGAGGAATGCGAGTTTGGATTATGCGATCGCCTTGTTCCACAACTTCAATACCTGAAATTACTGCTACTGGTTGAGGTAAACTATTCGTTTCTTGCAGTGCTTGTAAAGATACTTCTGCCATGTTGGGTAATAATCGATCGTCATCATCCAAAAAAGTAATCCAATGACCTTTAGCAGCATTAATCCCGATGTTTCTGGCTGCCGCTCCTCCTTGATTTCTCTCTAATCGGATAACTCTTAAACGAGGGTGTTCTGGTAAACTAACTGGTTGAGGAGAACAATCATCAACTACAATTACTTCAAAATTTTCTATAGTTTGTGCTAAAGCACTCTTGACAGCAAGGGGTAAAAGCTGAGGACGATTATAACTAGGAATAATAATAGATAACAATATTTCACTCATAATTCGGTTCACTGACTATTCTGTTTATGCTTCCATTTTTAGCTTCTGAATTAAAGAGTTAGAAGGTTGATATTTAGCTTGTAACTGTTTGTATATTCTTAAAAATTTTTGATTGCGCTTGTCTTCACTAAACTTATTCAAGGCGCGATCTCGTCCTTTTTGACCCATTGTGGTTGCTAATTGACGATTAGATAATAACGAAGTCAGGTTACTGGCTAAAGCCGAAACATCTTCGGGATTTACTAAAAAGCCAGTCTTACCATTTGCCACAATCTCGGGCTGCGCTCCTACTGCACTAGCAATTACCGCCGTCCCTCGCATCATAGCTTCAGTGGTCACATTCCCAAAAGGCTCTGCCCATTGAGACGGTACTACCTGTACCCAAGACCCCTCAAAATGCTGTTCCATTGCTTCTTGAGGCAGATAACCCAACCAGGTTACAGCATCAGCAATTCCTAAATCGTGGCTTAGAGTTTGTAAGTTGGCTTTTTCTACGCCATCTCCAGCAATTAAAAGCCGAGACTCAGCAATTGTAGCTCTAGCTTTGGCAAAGGCTTGAAGTAAGACATCGACTCCTTTTTCTGGTACTAGACGACCAGCATAAACTACTGTGGGGGTTTCTTTGAGAGGGGAGTTTTGTTTTCTAACTGGTACACCGTTATACACTACTTCTACGGGTTTGATTCCCGCTTCTTTCAATTTGCTTTTCATCCCTTTACTTAAAGCAACTACCACATCAAAAGCATCCCGCCAGTATTCCCAAAGTTTTTGCTGCACCATTAGTACTGCCCAAGTCTGGGGAGTTAGACATCCATTACTCAGACAGGCTTTTCCTGGGTTATATTGGCATTCGCTACCATCAGGTAAAACTTTAGTTCCTATGGGACAAATAGCTTTGTAGACTGCGGTTTGATAAATACAGGGAATGTCTTTCAATAAGGGCAAAATTAACGGAGAAAGTTGCCACATAAACATCCTGACATGAACCACATCAGGTTGAAACTTCTTGAGGACGGCTTTTAACCTCCAATAAGCACTAGGATTGATTGTTTGGGAACATACTTGTAGTAAGCTATTTGTGCCAAAACAACTGTAGTCTGCAAGTAACTCACTATTTCTCACTGGAGTAGCCTGACTAGAAAACAACCTGACATCATGACCCAAATCACGCAAACCTTGGCGCAAAGAAAGCATCTGTAACTCTGCTCCTCCTGTTGCCGTACCAATATCGTGAATCAGAAGAACTTTCATAAATTAGTGATTAATGAGTTTTTGTTGGCTTTGCTCCGTTTCTACCGAATAACCAAGCTGATGCCGATTTCGCTGCTTTTCTGCTTGTTCGTGGCGATAGGTCAAGTAGTGATTGAGAGTTGTTTCCGCTGGAGCAAGCAAACCAAACATCACCAATTTTTGCAACAGACGATTGTTGATACCCAGAGTTAATTTTTCTACTATGGGAGACAAGATAGTGTCTCTGCGTCTCCAACCCAATGCTTTGTGCTTTTGCTTAAAATAGCTATCTTCGGCTAAATTCCATTTCTCTCGCAGACGATTGAGGCTTTTGGTTTCCCAATCATTACTCCAGCGCAACATATAGTAGTGAAGATCGCTCCATTTCAGGGGTACTGCGGGTACATAGGTTACTAAACTGTCTGGCTCGTAGTAGACTTGATAACCTGCTTGCATCACATCCATGCAAAAATCGATGTGTTCTTTGGTATTAAGCATCTGTTCGTCAAGATTTCCTAATTCCTTAAAGATGCCAGTGCGTACTAACATACAGTGAAATTCACATAGCTCTGTTTGGCTACGCTGCATTTGTGATTTTACTTTAGTTGCCGAATGCCCCTGTTTATACATTTTTTCTCGCATCCGCTTTCTACCTTTAATGTCCACAACAATCCGAGACTCACCCCCTGCACAGTGAACTTCTTCGTGTATGGGTTCGTGTTGACACATTAAAGGTCCGACAACCGCAGCATCAGTAGTATCTGCACAGTATACTAGGGCTTTAAGCCAACCAGGTTGTACTACAATATCGTTATCAGCAAATACAAGATACTTGGTGTCCACTTTTGCTAAACCCAAGTTTCGTGCCTGATTGGGATAAAGATAATAATCAGTTCTAATTAATTCAAAGTTTCTTTCTTGAGCCTGAGCGTCTAAATACTTTTGAATATGCTTAGGAGAGTTGCCATCTACATAGATTAACTTAAAAGGTAATTCGGTGTTGTGATAGATACTCTCTAAAGATTCACAAGTATAGCTAAAACGCTCACGGGGAACAACGACAATCGTTACCTGAGGAATATTCATGAGCTTTAGTCTTTACTTTTGATTTATTTTGATACGACGAATTTTTGATTTTTGAGATTGGAATAAGCTTTGTTACTATTAGTAAATTCTTCGTGGTAAGAACGTTCCACATTAACATTCCACAAATTATGCTTCTCCCCAAGGATATTTTTCGCAGCTAATAACCCAGTTAACATCGAGTGGTCGCTGTTGTTGTAACGGTGCATCCCATTACGACCAACTGTTTGTAAGTTTTCAAATTTTTGGATGTATTTTCTGATAATCTCTACATTATTTTTGTAGGTATCGTCATATACTGGATAAGCTTTATACTGACGAATTACTGTACCATCCTCAATGTTTACGTCACTATCGACTAATCCCAACTCCTTGACTTCTCTGCTGGCTAACTTGACTAACTCCTCATTGGTCATTTGCCACAATTTACCATTTTCATTACAGAAGTATTCCATACCCAGACAAGTTTTACTCTGGTCTGGAACCATAGCTTTACTCCAGTTTTTGAAGTTTTGAATTCTACCGACTCTGAATTGAGGACTGTGAATATAAATCCAGTTATCAGGAAATAATTCTGCCTGGTCGACCACCAGAGTAACAATTAAAAAGTCGCGATATTTTAAACCGTTTGCTGCTTCTAAAACTTCTGCTGGTGGTGCAGGGTTCATCTTTTTCAATAGCAGAGACACGGGCATACTGGAAACAAAGTTTTCTCCCGATACCTCTTCGGTTTGTCCGTTTTGCTTAATGGTTACACTGTTGACACGATAGTCTTCCCGTTTGACTTCAATCACTTCTGTATTGAGATGGACTGGAGAACCTTTGCTGTCTAATATTTGTTGAAAACGCTCCCACATTTGTCCTGGGCCGAATACAGGATAGTTGAATTCTTTAATCAAGGTTTTGGTATTGTTGCTACCAAATACGGCGTTAATAATCGCTTTTTTGAGAGATAGACCCTTGATGCGTTGGGCTGCCCAATCTGCTCTAATTTCTGTGCAGGGTATACCCCAAACTTTCTCAGTGTAGGTTTTGAAGAAAGTTTCGTAGAGACGCTTACCAAAGCGATTAGAAACCCACTGTTCAAAATTTTCTTCTACAGGATGGGGTTGAACTTTAGCTTTAAAATAGCTCCACATAATGAGGGTACTGTTAATAAAACCCAAATTAGATAGAGCGTTGTAAGGCTCTAGGGGATAGCTAAAAAATCTGTTTTTGTAGTATATCCTTGAGAGGCGAGGAACTTTAATAAATTCATCTCCCATTACTTCTTGCCAAAGCTGCTCCACTTCGCCTACCTTAGTAAAGAAGCGATGACCACCGATATCAAAGCGATAGCCTTTGTAAGTTTCTGTTCGAGATATGCCACCAACTCTGTCTGCTTTCTCAAACACAATTGACTTCTTTCCCTGTTTGCTTAATTCATAAGCTGCGGTTAGACCTGCTGGACCACCACCGATAACTACCGTATCCATAAATTGTAATTTACCTTATTTGGTTGAGTTTATACGTAACAGTTTTTTCGTGGGGCGATCGCACATTTCACAGAATTATGTTTCTGGCAAATATAGCGGTCGGTAAAATCTAATCAATATACAAATCTTCTGATAATTTAGATCGAACAATACTTTAAAACATTATTTATACTAAATATTTATCATTCTTTCTGGTAAATATTCTAGTAAATAGCTTGGGATCTTTTTGAATTAAATCTATTGGCATATTACTATTGCTTTGATTACATATACTCTAATGATGTTTGACACAAATTATACGGTAGTATAGATGTAAGAAGATAAGATTAGTTTGAAAGAAGATCGCTCTTAACTTATGGCGGAAAATAATTATCCAGTTCTACACTAAAAAAAGCTTGTTATAACATTTTTTTTATCGATACCTCCATATACCTAACTAGAGTTGAGATCAGTTTCCTTGGTAAAATGGCCAGATAAAACTATATTGTCTTTGTGAATTAACCTTGTCTTTCCCTGAAGATTTTTAGTTACGTACTTTATTTGTCAGTAAATTTACTGATAAAAATTTATTTAGGTTTAATGATAGTAGAAAGAAAGAGCCAAAATAAAGAGCAAAACAGTATCTTTATCAAAAAATTACAAATAATGTACATCCCTTAATCTCGAAACTCTAACAATGCCTAGAGAAAATATTAATAGCAGCACCATTTGATTGGCATCTGCCAACATCGGGAACTCTAAAGCAAGCGCGTCAGTATCGTGTAAAATGACATAATCAAAAATAAACTTTAAAGACCAGAGACGTACAAGTTGCGCTACAAGTTCCACAATTAGCCCTATACAATAAACACTTAATAACAGTTTTTGTTGACGAATCTGTGGCCAAAATTCTGGGAATACCCGCCGTAGCCCAGGCAGTGCTTTACTTAATGTATTTGATTTTTGTAGTTTTTGAAAAGCGGATTCTTTCATAATCTCATAATGGCAACATCTGTTATCAACTTGAAAACAAGATTTGTGTTATTGGTTACTACAATACTTTTAGGTTACTCAAGCTATTGCTTTTTGATTAAATCTGCATGAATCTTTTGTGAGAAAATTCTCATGAACATCAGGAGCAGAGAAGCAGGGGTGACGAAGTGACGGAGAGGGTGATGTTGTTTTTCTGTAAATTAAAAGCAATAAATTGCAGCAATTCTAATTTTGAAGAAAAAAAA
>NZ_LR214112.1 GCF_900659865.1 Hyella patelloides LEGE 07179 | reverse complement strand
GAAACATTACCCCATGCCCATATTAAGTTTGCACCTTTATTAGTTATTCTCGGCGTAATCAACATTGTTTATGGTGCGCTAACTGCTTTTGGACAAACCAACCTCAAAAGAAGACTGGCATCTTCTTCCATCTCCCACATGGGCTTTGTCTTAATCGGGATGGCTTCGTTCACCGACTTGGGCTTAAACGGCGCAGTTTTACAAATGATTTCTCATGGTTTGATTGCTGCTGCTCTGTTCTTCCTCTCTGGTGCTACTTACGATCGCACCCACACTTTGATGATGGATGAGATGGGTGGTATGGCTCAGGATATGCCCAAAACCTTCGCTATGTTTACTGCGGGTGCAATGGCTTCTCTGGCGTTACCAGGAATGAGTGGTTTTGTAGGAGAATTAAGCATCTTCTTAGGAATTGCTACCAGTGATGCTTACAGCCAGACATTTAAAGTAGGGGTTATTTTCTTAACCGCAGTTGGTTTAATTCTGACTCCTATATATCTGCTGTCTATGTTGAGAGAAGTTTTCTACGGTAAAAGCAATCCTAAACTCAAGCTCGATAGTTTTAGTATTGATGCTCAACCCAGAGAAATCTTTATTACTGCTTGCTTATTAATTCCTATTATTTGTATTGGCTTATATCCTAAGTTAGTTACCAGCACTTACGATATGAAAACCGTACAAGTAGCTGATAAAATGCGCTCTGCATTACCTGTAATTGTTCAGAATCAAGACAAGAAAATAACCATCAGTGCTAATTCATTTTCTCTTTGGCAATCTCCAGGTTTAATTGCACCTCGAATATCCAAGTAAAATCTTGGTACTGCTGAATTGAGGACAATCTAGAAAGTTGTTCCAAACAAGGCTACACTTTAGCAGTAAATTACTCCCTTCAAGAAAACAAATCTTCTCTCCTGCTAACTACAGGAGAGAAATGCATTTTAATAATAAATCACTAAAAATAGTTCAAATGTTCGAGTTATATTAGTAGGATTATTACCAACATAACGAGACAGATTGGCATCACCTGCTGCAAAACCAATAGGGGTAAGACCGAGGCTCAAATGCCGATCTTATCTTCCTTTTGAGCTTCTTGTCACCCCGTGAATCGATAAATTAAAAACTTACGAAAGTCATTTATCCAAAGATGAAGGACTAATAAGTAAATATAAAATGCAGCGAATAGAACGAAAGCATTTGACATTAAGAACCAGAGTTAAAAAAACATTTATATAACTTATGTTTTGGCGATCGCTAATTTTGAAAAATAAGATCGCTGTATTTATTGTATAGCAAGGGTTTCAGCGATAGTCTGCACTTCGTAGTAAGAACCTTCGATTTACGCCTTTTCAAATCAATCCAGCAAGTTTTAAGTCTTCATTTTCTGCCAAACGCCAAGTTTCAGGAGTTAAACAATTATAAATTTCTCCTTCTATTGTTTGTATAGAGCTACACACAGAACATTCCAATATAATTTTTTCTGCTTTTAAATCAAATAGAGCAAACATTCCTAGAGAATTACATATTTGGCACTCATCATCAGTTCTTAATACTACAATCTCCCATAGTTTACTTATTACTAGAGATAAGATAGAAGCTTCGTTTGAAGGATTAATATAGAGAATATTTTTAACGCTTTTTGGCGTACAATCTGATTGCTTTATTGGATATTCTTCAATTTCTTTAATATTAATTAGTTTTTCTAATTGCTTTTTTTCAATTAGATTTGGTGAAAATTTGTTTTGATTATTTTCATACCATTTCTTGATTTTTTCAAAAATTGTTTTTGAATTATCATGTTCATTTATTTTCACAATAATATTTGAAAGCTCTTTCCATATTGTTTTTTCAGTTTTGTTCATATTTTTTAGGGAACTGGATAAACACCAAGTAAATTACCTTTTACATCTGTGAATACTTTAATTCTACTTGTTACACCTTCGGATAAGGCTTCCTCTACTTCAGTTTTGTTTATAATTTAGTTGACAAAGCACCAATTAATAGACGCATCATGAGAATAGGTTTAGCTCAAATGTCTATGACCTCAAGCATGGAAGATAATCTCAAAAAATCTCTGCAAATCATTGAAGATAGTGCGACAAAAAATATAGACATAATATGCTTTCCAGAGCTTCAACTTACTCCATTTTTTCCACAGTACAAAGGTAAAGATGTCAAAGAGTACGAACTAGAGATAAATCATGATTACGTTAGGAAACTTCAAAATGCTTGTAAAGAAAGCAATCTTGTCGCTGTTCCCAACTTTTATCTTCGAGAAGGGCAATATACTTATGATGCTTCGCCAGTAATTAATTCTGATGGCAATATTCTTGGTATCTCTAAAATGGTACACATAGTTGAGGCTCCTTGTTTTTTTGAGCAAGACTATTACACACCTTCAGATTCTGGTTTTTTGGTGTACGATACTCACATTGGCAAAATTGGCGTAGTTATTTGTTTCGATCGTCATTATCCTGAAAGTATACGCTCTTGTGCGTTGCAAGGTGCATCGCTTGTCGTGATTCCTACAGCAAATACTAATGACGAACCTTTAGAAAAGTTTGAATGGGAGCTTCGCATTCCAGCAATGCAGAATGGCATTTTTATTGCTATGTGTAATCGGGTAGAGCGCGAAGATCAAATGAATTTTTGTGGTGAATCGATTGTTGTCGATCCCAATGGAGATGTTTTGGCAAAGGCTGATAATACGGAACAGATTTTAACGACCGATCTAAACATGGAGCTAGTTAATAAATCAAGGAAAAACCGACCATATTTGTCACTTCGTCGTCCTCAACTTTATTTTTGCTAAATCAGTAGAAATAGGAAACAATAAAATCCAGAAAGAGCAAATTTCTCTGAGAGATAATTATTGCTGGTAGAATTATTTTCGTCGGTAAGCAGTTGTAAATTCTTGTTGAGACATTTGATTGAGCAAAAAGTTTAGTTGACCTATAGAGAAAAAACTAAGTCAATGATTATTTGAATATTGTTATAATACTTTCAGATAACTCGTTTCATAAAGTCTAAAAGCGATCGCAAACAAAAAACTATGGCAGACATGAAGTAATTCTTGCATCCATCAGATATTTTTACCGCCGACACTGTAAAAGGCAGACATTAATGCTGTCAAAAGTATCCTGGTGTCTATTACAAGACATAGTTTGAGTTTTAAAATTTAGAAGCAAATGCAATATTTTAATTTATTGGTTAGGTATAGCCGAATTTTGGTGCGTTCTTTGCCTTTGATTTGGCAAGCTGCTCCCAAAGAAGTTACTTTTCTAACTTGCACGATGATAGTGCGAGGTATCGTTCCTGGGTTCGGTATTTGGATTAATAAACAAATAGTTGATGCTGTGGCGAGTGGTTTAAATTCTCCACAGCTAGATAATTATGGGAGTTTATTTTCTTTAGTTTTTGCTTGGGTAGCAGCTATTTTACTACAGAGTATTTTAGAGCCATTTTATGAGGCTAATTTTAAAAACATCACTGAAAAACTTTCTGCTCATATAAATTTATTAATCCTTGATAAGGCTAACAGTTTCTCGGATTTAATTTATTTTGAAGACGCTCATTTTTACAACGAAATTCAATTAATTGAGGAAGAAGTAAATCGACAACCTTTCCGTCTAATACTGTTTTTTGCCGATGGCTGTCAATATTTGCTAAATCTCATTACAATGCTGATTTTGCTATCTCCTCTTGGTTGGTGGATTCCTTTATTACTTCTATTGGCTTCATTTCCCAAGGTTTATTTCTCTTTTAAAATCCAATGGGATATTTGGCAAACAATGTCCAAAAAAAGTCCTCAAACTCGGAAAATGAAATATTATTCTTCTGTTCTGTTAACCGATACTTATGCTAAAGAAGTGCGTTTATTTGGATTGGGTTCTCTATTTAAACAACGCTATATTGAAGCCTTTGCTGATAAATATCAAGCCATGCGTAAAATACGCGGAAAACAAGCTTGGAACTTAAGCATCTGGGAAATTTTGAGTGCTGGGAGCAATGCTACAGCTTTTTATCGGGTAGTAATAAAAGCTGTGAATAATCAAATTACCGCAGGGAATGTACTGCTATTTATTCAAGCTTTAAACAATATTCAAACCAGCTTACAGGTATTGTTTAATGAATTTTTTAGTTTGCAAGAAGCCTTAATTTTTATGGAGCGTCTGTTTAAGTTTTTAGACAGTCAACCAACTATGGAGCTTACTTTCAGCGATAAAAATCTACCCACTTCCATCGCTTCAGGAATTGTTTTTGAAAATGTATCTTTTGCTTATCCTGATGGCAGAATTGCATTAGAGCGAGTTTCTTTTACTCTCGAACCAGGTAAAACCATAGCATTAGTAGGAGAAAATGGCGCAGGGAAAACAACTATCATCAAACTTTTGTCTCGACTTTACGATCCTAGTGCGGGCAAAATTTTGATAGATGGTATCGATCTTAAAAAGTTAGATTTAAATCAGTGGCGACAACAAATAGCAGTGGTGTTTCAAGATTTTTGTCGTTATAGTTTGACTGTCGGGGAAAACATTGCTTTAGGAGACTTAACTGCCTTAGAGAAATTAGAAACACTAAAACTAGCAGCTAGAAAAGCAGGAATTGCCGATAAGATCGATCGCCTCGAATATCAATACCAAACCTTATTAGGTAAACAATTTGATGGTACAGAACTTTCTGGAGGAGAATGGCAAAAAATTGCGATCGCCAGAGCTTTTATCCGCGAAAAGCGATCGCAACTATTAGTTTTAGACGAACCGACAGCAGCTTTAGACCCCCGCAGCGAATACGAAATCTACAACCGCTTCTCTGAATTAGTCCAGAATAAAACAGCAATTTTAGTTACTCATCGTCTTGCTTCCGTATCTATGTGCGATCTGATTATGGTTTTAAAAGCTGGAAAATTAATCGAACTGGGTACTCACCGAGATTTACTGCAACAACAGGGGGAATATGCTCATCTTTGGCAAATTCAAGCTCAAGCATATCAAATTTAGCTGCTTTGCCTGGAATCTAGAATTAATTTTGGCTCGCTGATTACGATCGAATTAATTTAATAATCAGTTAACCAATGTGAATTAGTAGTCAAACATAGAGCGATCGCATTTGCGATCGCTCTCTAAATTTAACCAGTTAATCGCCGACAGCTTGTATAAGCCCAGCCTATTTTAAACAAAAGAAGTGTCAGTAAGCTCTGTTGAATCAACATCCCGCAGCACTGCCATGGTGCTATCTTCAAAATCGATCAGAGTATCTTGACGATCTTGAGTAATACTCAATTGCTCGAAACTAATCTCTTCTGGCAACATGATAAAATCGCTCTCGACACTGAAATCTAAAATGACATCGGTTCCTCGATCCGCAAGCACGAAAGTATCTCGACCACCATCAGAGAACAAATCATCCCCTGCTAGAGTATCGTCACCATAACCACCGCGAATGATGTCATTTCCTGTGTTACCAATGATATAGTCGTTTCCTCCTTCCCCTCTGAGGGTATCATTGCCACCTTTGCCATCAATGGTGTCATCACCTTGACCGCCATAAATCTGGTCATTGCCACCATCTTCTCCCGTAGGCCTAGCTTGATTGGAATCCCCTCGCAACACATCAGCACCAGCATTGCCAAAGATGAGATCGTCACCCAAACCGCCAGCTATGGTATCGTCACCATCAAGACCATAAAAAACTTCTTCGGCTTCAGTACCTGTGAGTAATTCTGCTTGCTCGCTACCAGTGATAACTTCGGCATCTTCGGAAAAATCAAGCACATCAATAAAAACCGCCGTGGGTACACCAAAATTGCCATCAGCATCTTGACTTTCAATAAAGATGGTATGACGACCTGGTTCTAAATCCCCAGTATCGATAATACCAGTAAATTCTTCCACAGAACTATCGAGTTCTCCATCCACTGAATCTAAAGAGTAAAAATCGGTACCTTCGATCCAAGAAGGGTCGCCAAGACTATAGCGAACTTGAGCAATATCTTGTACGGGTTCATCTCCTGAGTCTTGAGCGTCAGTACCACCATCATCGTAACGAGTATCATCGGCAGTGGCAT
>NZ_LR214111.1 GCF_900659865.1 Hyella patelloides LEGE 07179 | reverse complement strand
GTAGTAACCTCTCCCCATTGGGATAATTGCTGACGAATATATTCTTTTACGAAAAAATGTCCTCCAGAAGCCAGATAAGGATCGCGTTCTCTGGTAATTTGATTTAGGTGATTGTAAAGTTTTTCTGTTAAAGTCACTTTCAGGATTTAAAATTAATATTTAATTATTAAATTAATAATAGTCAAATACATTTAAAATGAGCTAACAAATTCCAATCTAAACAAGTAATTTTCAATTATTTAAGGCTTCAAATAAGATTCTAAATGCTGAATACGTTCTTTAGTTAAGCGAGTAAGACAAGAAGAATATATCAGGGGTTGAATCGATCCTCCTTGATATCTACTCGCAGCATATTCACAATTTAAATCTCTAAATTTAAGCCAAGCTAATTGAGTATTCATTAGCTGCTGTTCTCGCTCTGTATTTTGATTTTTTTTCCTGAGTTGTTGATAAACTTGATTTAATTTTAAATCTGCCTCTTGATATTCTAAATGTGCACAGTTATTCAGTTCTATTTGAGTTACAGGGCGATCGCAATTATTGGGGAAATCTTCATTAGATATAGATTGTGCAGTAGCAATATTAGATGTAGAATACATTACGATAGCAGTAGTAATTACTCTCAATCTAATTAGTTGATTTAATTTATAGTTCATATGGTTTCTACTGGGAATGACTATATCGTTGGATACTCGCAAAAGGAATCGATTTTTTGTTCTGTAATTAATTGAAAATTTTAAAATTTCCACAAACAAATTATCATCATCCAAATTTAGACCAGAATTCAACTGAGCCAACTTAACTTTTTCATTCTCCCCAGTACCATCGCTATCGTAGAACAATTCGCCACTAAGCTTAGACGCATTTAGATTGCATTAATTAAATTACCTTTATTTTTTTTACTCCAATTGATAGTTAATTTTCCTTGATTTAAAAGATTATCAACTACCTTTAGGATAATTATGAATTAGCCTTATAAGTTGAACTTGAAAAATCAAATTAATTAAATAATATCAGTAATTAATTAATGGCTAAAGTGGTTTTTGCTGCCCAGTTTTCTAGTTAGCGATCGCGCAGTGCCAGGCTTCGCCCGATTGCATCATAATAATTAAGAGAAAAAAATGGTAAATTGTTACTATTTTCACTCCTAAAAGTTGCAATTAAAATTTATTTTAATTGTATTACAAAATATTTATGAAAGAGTTCTAAGGTACACCAGGCGTAGAGTCAGGGAATAGAGAACCCCTGAATGAGAAATAGTGCTTTCGCAGTTTTTCGCGAGCCTTTGTCGTATAAAAGTAGAGTGTATTATAATAAAATACATATTGGTTACCAAGAATAAACATCGAATTGTGAATCCTAACTTAATTATTCCAGTCGGTACTCAAGTAGTAAGCCGTATTGAGATTAAAAATAAAGATCGAAAAATTATTTGTTTACAGGGTGCTGTAGGGGTAGTTGTTTATTCACCTACAGATAATTCCCATAACTATAAAGTTCGTTTAACCAACGATAGTGAAATAATTCTACGTCGTCATGAATTTAGTATCCGTAAACATTATCAAAAGCAAGGACTACAAGATGCTAATGATATGTTGGCAGAATTAAACCTTTATGATTATGTCATTTATCGTTGCGTGGTTGGTTCGAGAGCTTTTGGTTTAGATAATGAACATTCTGATACAGATTTAAGAGGAATTTATTTACCGCCTGCGGATTTACATTGGTCTTTATATGGTATTCCCGAACAGTTAGAAAATCACGATAATCAAGAATGTTATTGGGAATTACAAAAGTTTATTATTTTGGCACTAAAAGCAAATCCTAATATTTTAGAATGCCTATATACGCCCATGGTAGAAAAAGTAACACCGATTGCCAAAGAGTTACTCGCTAATAAAGAAATCTTTTTATCTCAGTTAGTTTATCAAACTTACAACGGTTACGTAATGTCTCAATTCAAAAAAATGGAACAAGACCTACGTAATAAAGGAGAGATTAGACTTAAACACGCTATGCACCTAATTCGGTTATTACTATCAGGAATTACTGTCTTAAAAGAGGGCTTTGTTCCTGTAAAAGTAGAAAATTATCGGGATAATTTATTAGCAATTCGTAATGGAGAAATGCATTGGAAAGAAGTTAATAAGTGGCGATTAAGTTTACACGAAGATTTTGATGATAGCTTTCGCAATACTTCATTACCAGAACGTCCTGATTATGAAAAAGCAAATCGTTTTCTAATTAAAGCAAGAGGTTCATTAGTTAGTAATTAATTTAATTGAATTTAAGATTGATTAGTACTGCAAATTAGCTGCGATTAATTCTTCTGCAATATCAAAATTAGCAATGACATTCTGCACGTCATCTAAAGATTCTAAAGTATCGATAGTCTTAAAAAGCGATCGCACTTGTTCGGGATCGGTTACTTCAATGCTATTATTAGCTATCCAGCGTAACTCTAAGTCTTTGACAGCAAAACCCCTATCTTGCAGAGTTTGATTGAGGTTTTCGAGGTTAGCTACTTCTGTTAGAATTTCCGCTCCTTGAAAATCCCTATCTTCGATTAATTCGTAGGTATCTGCACCTCCTTCTAAAGAGGTTTCTAGTAAAGCTTCTTCGTCAATTTCTCCTTCGAGGGTAACAACACCTTTTTGCTCAAACATCCAGCTAACACAGCCAGTTTCCCCTAGATTACCGCCATTTTTAGTAAAAGCAGCCCGAATATCCGCAGCAGTGCGATTACGATTATCAGTTAAAGCTTCGATGAGAATTGCAACACCTCCAATTCCATAGCCCTCATAACGAATTTCTTCTAGGATTGCAGCTTCGTCTTGATAAGTACCCGCACCTTTAGCAATAGACTTATCAATATTATCATTGGGAACACCTGCTGCTTTAGCTTTTTCAATAGCTGTACGGAGTTGAAAATTACCTGTGGGGTCAGGGATACCATTACGGGCTGCTACGATAATAGCGCGGGATAATTGAGTAAATGTTTGGTTTTTTTTCGCATCTACTCGCGCCTTTTGCCTTTTGATATTAGCCCATTTACTATGACCTGCCACAGTTTTTTCTACTCCTAACAGTACTCAAATCTTAAAAAGAAATAGCTGCCCAATCTGGTTGGCGATGGTAATTTAGCATATCATCAAATTTACGTAATTCTCCACGTTTAACAGTTATTAAAGTAGGCTCACCTTCTAACAAGCGATCGCTTATTTGAGAGATAATAACGCATACTTCAGAGCGATTTAGGCTCGCATTAATAGGACCAAAATAGCCTAGAGTAATGTGTGCAGTAAAATCATACTGTTGCTCAATTCCTAATGCGATTAAACCCGCATTTTGATAAATACAACGGCGCAAATCCAAAATAGTCTGATAACTGGCTTGATCTTTTGGTGCCAGACACGCCACAATAGCACGGGGTCTAATAGTAATACCTAAAAGTTGCCATTGAATGGGGTTGCGATCGTTAGTAGTTGTTTGATACTGCTGAAAACTCTGGTTAATTTGTTCTCGCAGTTGAGTTTCAAACTGAGGATTTTCTTGGACTGCTTGTTGATAACTATGATCCCAAACAAGATCGGCAATTGTAAAATGAAAGCTTTCTGGTGTTAAGGGGATCACAAAACCAGGCTCTAATTGTTGAATAATACTTTGTTGTATTAATTGAATTTGACTATAAAATTTTTGATTATCAGCATCATCTTTATTAGGCGGTGTAATAACACTATAACCAGGAAAAGGTACAACTTTACCGTCAATAAATTTAGGTGATGTTTGGATGGTTTGTAGTTGACTAGAACAAGTTCCAGGAAGAGTTAATTGAGCTACGCGATTGATATATTCTTGATAAGTTTCGTTCACTTTATTTTTTTAGGTACTATTCAAAACTAAGTTTAGATAACAGCAGAGTTGCACTAACCAAAAAACCAATAATTAAACCAAAAAGATGACTATAGAAACTGATTTGAGGAATTAAGTTATCTAAGATAGATTGTAAAACAATTACGAAAATTACAGTACGGAGGCGTTTGGCATTGAGAGGGTTTTTATGTTTTAACCAGATTTGTAAAGCGATCGCCAGTAAAGTGCCAATTAACCCCATAATAGCTGCTGATGCCCCCATCAGAGTAATATTAGTATTTCCTGATTGCTGATAAACAATAGCACAGACCAGCATCGAACCAATGCCACTAGCTAGATAAATTAATAAATACCTCCCTACTCCCAGATTTAATTCTACTAATCTACCTAAAAAAAACAGGGCAAACATATTTGTACCCAGGTGCAAAACACCAAAATGCAAAAAGTTGGCATTGAATAATCGCCACCACTCCCCAGTCCAAACTTTTTCAGGAATTAACGCCCCTAGACTATCTAAAGCAACAAAGTTTTCACTACCTCCAGATTGAATTTCTGCAACAAATAAAGCTAAATTAAGAGTTATGAGTATATAGGTAGCATAAGGTATCGTTTTACTAAATGTTTTCATTGTAAAAAGGGAGTTGTTGGTTATTAATTGTTAGCTGTATATATTGCCTTTGTAAACTAAATAATAAATTAACTCTGTATCATATAGTACTCGCAAGATGAAGTGGCAAGGTCATTAAAAATATTGAGATTTTCAACATAAAGTTCTCAAGAAACAAACTAAAACAGAACTTACTTGATTTATGGCTTCTTTTAATAATTTTCAAGATAAATTAGCTTGAACAAAAGATTGGTTGAGAACAAGTTCATGAATATTTTCAAGGGATTGAAGTAATCAATAAAATAGGGGTAACCATAAAATAATAAAAGAAATAATCCCAATTATTACACCTTCAATAGTCCATCTGATTAATTTTTGTTTCTGAAACTCTGATATTTCCCAACTGAAAAATTTAGTGGTTTTGATTGTAGAGTTGTTTTTAGTTTTTGGTTGGCGGTTTTTTGCTTTACCCATTTTGTCGATCTTGTAGTGATTGTTTTTTGATTATATATAGCATTACGTTTTAAAGTTAGGACATTTTATAAATCGCTACTCGCTACTGCGATGCACAGCGAGTCCTTTAGGGCTACTCACTACTTACGAGCCAACAGCTTTCTTGTCCTAACTCAATCTTGTACGGCTATACTTATGCGATGCTTACTCATTAACTTTAAAAAAGTAAAAGTAGAAATCAAAAAAATTATCAGAAACCGCATATAAAACCAAACAACCAAACTTTGACCCCATCTGTGTAAAGAGTGCTTAAAGGGTGTAGACGCTACTATCAAATCAATCAACCTTAATCCAAAATTTTTTCTACTAATAACCAGTTACCAGAACTATTTAGCCTTCCCACAAGCTTAATCAACTTTCCTGCTTGCCAATCTAAAAGTTGTTGATTAATTTCGGGATAAATAGTAATCAATTGCCATGTTCGATTTTTATTCTCAGAAGGCTCAATTAAAGTAATACTATAATTTTGTTCGCCCAAATAACTGAAAATACCACAAAAATAGCTCCCAGTAGCTACAGTCAAATTATTAATATCTTCACCAGGGCAATTACCATCATAAGGATAATCTTCAGGATGTTCTAAATAATACCTTTGCCAAAATAACCATTGAGAATGACTAGGAGTTAAATTGAACAAAGGTATTACCGCAGCAGGAGCAATTTTATCATTAACTAATGCTTCTTGAATTTCTCTAACTGCTAACTCTCTAGGTTGGCAATTACGCTGAATACATAATGCAGCAGCTATTCCCGCAGCTTGACCAATATTCATAACTACTGGTTGTAAACGAGTACTGCCATTAGCGATATGAGAAACAGAAATATTTTTTTCTGCTACTAATAAACCATCTATATATTTTGGCACAAGGGCATTATAAGGAATAGTAAAAGGTGTGCCTGTCCATCTACCTCCCCAACGAATTGATTTTGCTGTTAACTTAAAATCTCTACCAGGATAATGATGATCGTTAGCATAGTTACCGATCGCAATTGTATCAACTTCTCCTGCTTCATTTATCGGTAATGATGCAACACAACCATTAGCTATAGGTAAGATATCATGTTCTGTAACTGTAGTTTTTCCTTGTAATCTGCGACTTTCCCGATAG
>NZ_LR214110.1 GCF_900659865.1 Hyella patelloides LEGE 07179 | reverse complement strand
TTCCCAGGGAAGCACTTCAATATCCCCAGGCTTACTGATATAGTGTTCGATGTAATTTTTTGGGTTGCCTTTGGCTTGGTGTTTGAAACAAGCGATTCCATCATTATCTTTGCCCCATAAGTCTTTTCTAATTTGAGCCGTAATTGCGCTGGCTAAGGCAGCGAAAGTAGGAATGGGTAAAATAGCATTTGTTAATCTAGATTCAGTAACTGGTATTGGCTTACGAGCATTGTTTTGTTTTAACCTGAGAATCTGCTTGATATCTTCTAAGGTAAGATTTGGTAAATCTAAGCTTTCTGCGATTTCTGGAACAATTCGTTGAGAAATCTTTTGTAAAATCCGAGAAATTTCCGATTTTAGCTCAATATCAGGGGATTTTCTTCTCCAGAAATACTCCTCAAAAATTGCTTGTAAGTTTTCATCATTGACATTCTTGAGTACTCCTGTTTCAATATCGAGCTTGATTCTTTCTGTTGCTGAGATTGAAAGATAGGTTAATAGCTCCTGGGCTACTCTATCCCAGGTTTTAGTACTTTCAAAACCATTAGCCAAATCTTGTTCTAAATGTTTAAGTATTTGGTCAATTTCTGTTTGATCTAGGTTTAATTTGACAGATGCTAAATTACCTTTTCTATCTAGAGTTGATGTAAATGATGGAAGGTTGGAGTCTGATGTTTCGGATTTTTTTTTGAGATGATTTATAATCCGATGTTCACAGAGTTTAAGTAAATGAAAAGCTAACTGACGCGCTACTAGATTTAGAAAAAAAGAACTTTCACGTAACCATTGCACAACTACTTTAATTCTTTGGGGTTCTAAATTTTTTCCAAATAGATTGTGTTGACGACGAAATTCAGTAGCTTCTGCTAGGACTTGTTCTTTGTCCATAGTTTCTAACTTGTTTGTGGGGATAAGAACAATTTCTTCTCCATCTTGATTGATGGCAGAGATATAATCTACACGCTCATATCCTGGAAGCTTTCTCCAATAACTTGTCGGGTCAAACTTGAAGATGTCTTCATCTTGCTCTGCCATGATTTTACATACTAATGTTGAATTTAACAGAATGGGCGGAATTTTCCCACCTCGCGTTCTTCTAGTGGTAGTAGTTCATTCTCTAATAACAATCATAAAAAAATAATTAGCCGATAGATTAGCCTTACTACTTTTTAGGAGGAGGAACAATATAGATAGTGCATTTAGGATTACCCTCTTTGAAACACTTTATGAAGCGGTCTAAATTCCAATCGATAACCTGTTGGGCAAAAACACTATTAGGAACATCATATTTAGCATATGCTAACCGCCAACCCACAGTTCCACCAATCAAAATTGCTATCAGCAAAATAGATAAAGGAGAAGCCCAATCACTCACCTTGACCCAAATCGTATCTTGTTGAAGATGTTTAATGGCTGCTCTCAAATAATAGACTTTATCAGCTACTTTATCTAGCTTCTTCACTGTCTGCCCAGTTTGCTCCAACAAAGCTTTGGAAACCACTTCATTCTGCTGTCTATTATTTTCGACACCAGTGTGAAGTCTCGATATCTCTTCCTTTATTTCCCTCGTTTCGGTACGAGCTATCTTGGCACTTGCCAAAGTTTCACTATTAGCGGATGCAATCGCACTCGTCGCAGCCATACCCGCCTCAAAAATATTTTCAACACATTTATTACTAACCCGTTCTATACTTTCAGCAAAGGTCTGAGCAGTACGAAGTTGTGTTTCTTTAACTCGTGAAATAGCAGCCGTTATCTCCTCTAAACTGGATGCACAATGAGCCTTCCAATCAGCCAACAGTTTAGACAATTCTGTCGGTGCAGCCTCTAAAAACACCCGCATCTGTCCCGTCAAAGCCAAGATTAAAAACATCGGGTCATCGGCTTCTAAACCACTGACATTGATAATCTCATAAACCTTAGCTCTTACTTCAGGAGACTCGCTTGACAAACAAGCATCTAAAACCTCTTTCGTTTTTCCATTTAGTCCACTCATTCCCACACCCTTAATCCACAATATTGAATTAAAACTCTCCCCGTCACTTCATACCCTGACTTCAGCATGAAGTCGCGAGCGTTGACGATTCATCATTCCACATCTCCGCACTATCAAAAGCCGTATAAGCAGCCTTCAAAAAATTAACTACTCTTTGTTTTCCCAACACCCCAAATTCTTTATATTCTCTGGCATCATCAAACTTTAATCGCTTCTGATTAATCAAATACCTTTCTTTATAACCAAGCTTGGGAAAATCAATAACCTTCACCCGATACTTCTTAATTAACTCCTGTACCGAGGAATCCTCATCAATGGGCGACCACTCATCACAAAGCCCCAAGTTTCGCACCAGAATGTGAGTCATCTTATTGCCATAACAATCTACTGAAGCCATAAACAACCTGATACTGTCATACTCCCCATTGCAAACAAACCACTTACAAAAACTTACCCCATACTCATTACCCAAAGAAAGTAACTGATTTCTCTCAATCCAACTCTTCATTGCTCGATGAACCTGAGAAGGTAAAGAAACAATTACGGGTTTTTCCAGACTCATCTCAAATATACGGTCTGCCTTATCAGCTTGTTTCTCATCTTCCGTAAAAACAGCATACTGACATATATCATTATAAACACCAGCCACATCAGGATTAGAACGGTCTGTTTCTACAGCAACAAAAGGTAAGTTTCTATCCAAGCCATACTGAATCATTGTCCGAGCAACAAAAGACTTGCCTACCCCGCCCTTCTCACCATCAATGAAATGAATCGTTGCCATTTTTCCTCCCCTAGTATTGATTAAAATCTTCTGATAAATCTGGCTTATTACCCGATAATCCTTTTGGTTTAGTCTTCGTTGACTTTCTTCTTGCTCTAGACTGACTTTTGTTTGATTCTTTATTCGTATTACTCTTAGATAATTCTCTTTCAGACAAAGAGCTAGCATCATCTTTTGAATTCTCTTCTACTTCATCATCATTATTATCAGATTCAACTTGATTCAAATCTTTATCTAGTTCTTTTTCAGATTTAGTCTTATTTATAGCTAGTGATGAAGTATCTAAACTAGACTCAGGAGAAGCTGTTTCTGACAAGTTATCTTTCTTATTCTGTCTTGACTTACTTCTTTTTCTCTTAGATGCTGATTCTTTAGAAATATCAGTTAAATATTGTTTGAGAGTCGAAGCCGAAATCAGGATTTCTTGTTCTTCTAAAATCTCCGATAAATCTTGATAACTATAACCCTTCTTCAAAGCACTCTTCAATTTATCTCTTAAAAAGTAAATACTTTCTCGTAAAGTCAGTTCCGATTTTGGTTTTTCCTTTAACTGACCTAACTTATCTAGAGTAGTCTTTAGTTGCTCGACATGAATCTTTTGATTGGGTTTGGTCTTGACCATTAGCTATCTTGTCTTCACCAAGAGTTATGATATTAGCTGCAATACTGTTATGCTAGCTTGCCCAATAATAACTTGAAGAAGTTGTTAAATTAATCAACCTAACTTATTTATTCTTAACTAAAGACCAAACTGTCTTCTTTTTCCCAGTAGTTCTGTATTAAATTGAAGGGAGGAGGTGTATGATGGTATATATACTCACTACACAATTTTTGCCTATCGGCACGCTCCGCTAAAATTGCTGGTGAGCCAAAGGGGACACCCCTTTGGAATCCCCAGATTAATTGGTGGGAGGTTTTGAGTTGATGGTCTTTTAGGGAAAAGGAGAAAGGGGAAGGGGGAAAGGTGTTGATTGTTTCTTTTCCTGCCTCATGTTTATTATAAATGTCTGGGCTTATCCTTCTCATGATTGACTTGTCCTTAAGAAGATAAAAATCTCGAAGCGAAAAGTGTATTTATTCCTTTTCCCTTTCCCCTTTCCCCTTTAACCTCCCCTAACCTAGACATCTCAAACACGACCCGAAAAACCCATTCTACTGGGAAAAAGAATATGCCTCATGCTATTGCCAGAATTGCCAAACTCAAAAGCGGAAATATTGCCTCTTCCGAACAGCATACCAAAAGAGTCCGTTCCGTTCCTAACGCTGACCCCAAAATTAACAATATCCGCTTTATTGGTCAGCCTGAAACAAGTAACAGTCCTAACCTCGAAACCCTAGTCAGACAGCGTATAGGAGAACAAACCATCCGCAAGAATGCGGTTTTATGTGTAGAGATGCTCTTAACTGCCAGTCCCGAATATTTCCGACCCGATGAACCAAGTAAGGCTGGATATTATCAACCACAGCGTTTAGAAGATTTTAAAGGAGCAGTCCATCAATGGCTCGATGAGGAATACGGCGACCGTATTATTAGAGCGGAGTTACATTTGGACGAAGCGACACCCCACATTCATGCTTATCTAGTACCTCTAGATGAGAGAGGTAAATTAAACTGTCGGGGTTTATTTGGCGGTAGAGAAAAATTAAGTAAGTTTCAAGATAGTTATGCTATTGCTCTCGCACCTTTAGGATTGGAGAGAGGAATTAAAGGCAGCAGAGCCAAACATACATCGGTCAAACAATACTATGCTGCGGTGAATAAGTCACCAGATTTAACTCTTGATAAGCAAACCATTCAACATCAATTAGCAGATAGACAAAGGGCAATTAAAGAAACGAAAGTTCTCAAACTAACTGCCAAATCTTTAGCTCAAGATAAGGAAGTTTTACAACAGCGTCTTAGAGATTTAGAAACTCAGATATATCGGCAAAATAAACAGCTTCAAAACTGGAAAACGAAGTATACAGAGTTGGCGAAGAAAGTAAGAGACTTTCCCTTGGAAAAAGTAGCTTATGAGTTGGGTTTAGACCCCGACCCAAAAGATCAACATAAGTGGCAAAATGAGCATCATATTATTAACATCACTGGCAGTAAGTTTTATGACTGGAAACACATGAAAGGTGGTGGGGGAGCAATCGACTTGGTAATGCACCTTAACGAGTGTGATTTTAAACAAGCAGTAACCTGGTTGCACGACCGCTTTGGTGAAGGAGCAACTATTGAAGCGGTTAGTTATAAGACCAGAGAAATTATCCAAGAAAAACCCGTACTAAAATTTACTCCACCAGTACTCAATGAGAGTTTATGGCAGGGGGTGAAAAAGTATTTAACTCGCTCTCGAAAACTGCCTAGTGGTTTGGTAGATAGTCTGCATGAACAGGGGTTAATTTATGCCGATGAAAAACAAAATGCGGTGTTTATTCGACGTTCCTTATATGAATCAAAAACAACAGGAGCTACCCTGAGAGGTACGGCAGGAGCAGACAACACATTTAAAGGATTAGCCCCAGGAACTAAGCGTAGTGAAGGGTGGTTTTATTTCCCACAAGGAGGACAATCGAGCGACCCAATTCAACGAGCAGTGTTAGTCGAGTCTCCTATTGATGCTCTCTCTTTTGCGGTGTTAGATCGTAATGATTCGAGAAGGACAATTTACATCTCTACTGATGGTGCGGGTCAAGTTCCCCATGAATTTTTACGACAGCCGAAAGATGTAGTGGTTGCGGTAGATAATGATGAGCCTGGTAATTTAATGGCACAAAAGATGCTCTCTCAGTTACCCAATGCTGTACGTAAAACACCAAAAGCTAATGATTGGAATGAAGAATTGGTGAATCGGTTTAATTGGTCTTCAAAGAGCCTCTCTCAGTCAATTAAAAGGCAGCCTCAACAGGAGAGAAAATTAGATGGTGGATTGAGTTTGTAGTTTGGTAAAAGATAATAAAACGGAGATTAAAACACAGTAAAACAAACCAACACTCTAGGCTATTTATTCCCTAGAAACGAATCGCACATTTCGGGTCGTTACAGCTATATATGCTTTTGAACCTTTAAATATTCAAGAAACCTAAAAATAATATCCTCATAATTCTCTCACTGTAAGGGTTTGAGAGAGATATGGAAGTAAAATTCAACAATCGTTGCCATACCCCTTTCTTAAATCCAAATAGCAAAAATGGACTAGCAATTAACAAGATAAAAATAGATTCACCGAACCCTAAAACTAAGGTGGCAGTAAATAAATCTGGTGTAACTGGTGTTTCTAGAGTAGTTAAAGCTTCCGTTTCCTTTATTAAATTGGTCTTATTTTTTGGCGTTTCTACGACTTGTTTTTTAGATGTAGAATTGCCTTGGGGTATAACATTTTAAGAATCAATATTTGACTTTTGATTTGTTTGGGGT
>NZ_LR214109.1 GCF_900659865.1 Hyella patelloides LEGE 07179 | reverse complement strand
ATTTTTTTAAGAAGAAAACTAGCAAATATCTTAGCTGAATTTACTCAAGCAGATATCGCTTCCATTACGGGATTTGATTTCATTCTCGATGCATTATCTGTAGCTGGACTTTAGGAAATTGGTATAACCTGTGGTAAATCCAGCAATAACGATCGATAAAAGCAACTGTTGAAGTAGCATATTTTGGAAAATATACCATAATGTAGAAGTCATTTTTTGTGATTAACTTCTAATTTTATTTAAATCCTTAAGTAATAAAAGAGGGACAACTATCGAGACTTATGAGTAAATCCGAAACTAGTTAATAGCAAGCAAATAATTCCCAAATTAATCGCTACATCCGCCACATTAAAAACAGGAAAATTAATTAATCGAAAATCTAAAAAATCTACTACATAACCAAACAAAAAGCGATCGATACCATTACCAAATGCTCCTGCTAAAATAAATCCATAGCCAATTTGCTCTATTTTAGGTAACCTACTCCCAAACCAAGCAAAAGCCATCAAACCTAAACTAACAATTAGTGAAAGCCATCGTAACCAAACAACACCACCACTAAAAAAGCTAAAAGCTGCCCCTGTATTTTTAACATAAGTTAGGTGAAAGACATTTTCCCAAAGGGGAAAAGTATCCCCCACTTCGGTAAAATCTTGTGTAACTAAATATTTAGTTACTTGGTCTATGATTAAAAATGCGATCGCTATTAGCCAAAAATAAGGATTTTTCTTCATTAATCAATAATTAATTTCTAACTTCAGTATCAGGACAATAAATCATTATTTCACTTTCCTCACTTCTTCTTTCCCATTTCTCATTCCTTCCTCCTGACCCTGTCCTACGTTATAATTATTAAGAAAATTTGAGCAAACTATACAAAACTAATTAAGTCTGTAGACCAATCCTTATGTCTCTTCCCATTCGCAACTTGGCAATAATTGCCCACGTCGATCACGGTAAAACCACTCTTGTAGACGCACTTCTCAAACAATCGGGTATTTTCCGCGAAGGAGAAGATATACCAGATTGTGTCATGGACTCTAACGATCTTGAACGAGAAAGGGGCATTACCATCCTTTCTAAAAATACCGCAGTTAGCTACAAAGATATCTTAATTAATATCGTAGATACCCCTGGACACGCTGACTTCGGTGGAGAAGTAGAACGAGTATTAGGGATGGTAGATGGCTGCATTTTAATTGTAGATGCCAATGAAGGGCCGATGCCTCAAACTCGCTTTGTACTTAAAAAAGCGTTAGAAAAAGGTTTACGTCCTATCGTAGTTGTCAACAAAATTGACCGTCCTAATGTCGAGCCTGACACTGCTGTCGATCAAGTATTTGACCTTTTTGTCGAATTAGGTGCAGATGATGACCAGTGTGACTTCACTACTCTCTATGCTTCTGGGATGCAAGGTTTTGCCAAAGAATCGTTAGATGATGAAGATGCAGATATGCAACCACTGTTTGAGGCAATCATACATCATGTTCCCCCACCAGCAGGCGATCCTGAAAAACCTTTACAGCTACAGGTAACAACCCTGGATTATTCTGATTATTTAGGAAGAATTGTTATTGGTAGAATTCACAATGGGGTTATTAAAGCAGGTCAACAAGCAGCCCTAGTTAAAGAAGACGGTAAGATTGTCAAAGCTAAAATCTCGAAACTAATGGGTTTTGAAGGGTTAGCCAGAGTCGAAATTCCCGAAGCTAAAGCAGGTAATCTAGTAGCGGTAGCTGGTTTTGGTGATGCCAACATCGGGGAAACTATTACATCTCCTGAAGATCCCCAAGCTTTACCTCTAATCAAGGTAGACGAGCCTACTTTACAAATGACTTTCTCGGTTAATAATTCTCCCTTTGCAGGTCAAGAAGGTACTTATGTTACTTCTAGACAGATTCGCGATCGCTTTGACCGAGAATTAGAAACTAACGTTGCTTTAAGAATAGAAGATGGAGAATCGGCTGAGCAATTCTTAGTATCTGGAAGAGGAGAATTGCACTTGGGTATTTTAATCGAAACCATGCGTCGTGAAGGCTATGAGTTTCAAGTATCTCAGCCTCAAGTAATTTATCGTGAGATGAATGGTCAGCCATGCGAACCTTATGAATATCTTGTATTGGATGTTCCTGAAGATGCTGTTGGTAGCTGTATCGAACGCTTGGGACAGCGTAAAGGGGAAATGCAAGATATGCAAACTGGGATTAACGGACGCACTCAGTTAGAATTTGTTGTACCCGCAAGAGGTTTAATTGGTTTCCGTGGCGAGTTTATTCGGATTTCTCGCGGTGAAGGCATTATGAACCACAGTTTCTTAGAATATCGTCCTTTATGTGGCGATCTAGAAACTCGTTACAACGGTGTCATCACTGCGTTTGAAGAAGGTACTGCTACTTTCTACGCTTTGAAAAATGCTGAAGACAGAGGTGTTTTCTTTATTACCCCAGGTACCAAAGTCTACAAGGGTATGATTGTGGGCGAACATAACCGTCCTCAAGATTTAGACCTCAATGTTTGTAAAGCGAAACAATTAACTAACCATCGTGCTGCTTCTGGAGACGAATTAGTTCAATTACAAACTCCCGTGGAAATGAGTCTCGAAAGAGCTTTAGAATATATTGGCCCTGATGAATTAGTAGAGGTTACTCCTGAATCGATTCGTTTGCGTAAAGTGAAAACTAAAAAGCTAGCCAAGCGATAAATAAATAATTAGTAATTGCTAATTACCAAGTTTGATTTTGTAGGGGTTTAATGCAAGTTAAGCCCCTATTATCATTTTATTGAGAGTTTTTGAGATGAAATCTGTTAATAAAGTTATTGTGAAAGTAACTTAAGAAAGTTATTTAAAGCTAAAAATAGCTTAGAAGTAGAAAAAGCAATTATTTATATTCATGACAAAAATTATTATTCTAACTACTGATTACTATCTTCTTTCTCAACTAACAAATTAGGATTGATACTAGAGGTCTAATATGATTAATACTTCTACTAAGTCAATAGTAAATACTTGGGTATCTGCTACTTGGGATGAATATCTAAAAGAGATTCAAAACCCTATCTACAAAAAAGCCAAGGGTTACTATTACAATAGCGAGTACAGAATTGAAATGACGGGAGGAAATGCCGACGGTCAGTCGGCATATTCCACTCCCGTGTTGACACCTATAGGCAACGATCATTCGCGAGATCATTCTACAATTACTCACGCAGTTTATCTTTTTGCCACTTTCAAGAACATTCCTCTTAATATTCAAGACAATTGTAGCTATAGAAAGCCTAATGTTATTGAACTACAGCCAGATTTATCTTGTTATGTAGGAGATAATGCAGATGTAATTCCTTATGGAACAGGAATTGTCGATCTAAGTCAATATCCCGCGCCTAATTTAGTGATTGAAGTTTCTAATACTTCTTTATCAGATGATTTAGGCAAAAAAAGACTATTATATGAAGATTTAGGGATTACAGAATATTGAGTTGTAGACGTTCAAGGTGTGCAAGTAATTGCTTTTGAAATTGTTGATAATGGTAGCAAAAGAATTACAAAATCAGAAGTATTATCAGGATTAGAAATTAACATATTAACTGAAGCTTTGCAACGCAGTAGAAATAGTAATCATACAGAAGTTGGTGCTTGGTTATTACAACAATTCCAACAGTAGAGATAATTCACAAATAACCCCTAATAGTATAAAATTAACGCCTTTTAGACTTATTGATAATTTTGGAGTTATATACTTCATACCTCTAAAATTGATTCAAAAGAATATTAAAAAAAAGAATCTCAAAATTGATGGCAATCTGTTGTATTACTTTGACAAAATTAACTACTAGCCATTGATAGGTTGGTTTTTAACCTCAGTATTGGAAAGTTGAGCAAATTAACAGGACAAGAAAAATACTTCACTGCTTTTAAAGAGTATAATCTGAGTTAGGAATAAGACTCGTTATTAAAAATATGCATCAAAATTACATATCGATGTATGTTAATTGTATACACCGTATATCACATAATAACCACTAACTACTAATACTTGTTTCTTTATACCTGATTTTAATTACCGATATGACTGTGGATTTTCAAGACTCTTTCGATGTCATCGTTGTGGGTGGCGGACATTCTGGCTGTGAGGCTGCTTTGGCTGCTGCGCGGTTGGGCTGTCGTACCATGATGTTAACTCTTAACTTGGATAAAATTGCTTGGCAACCCTGTAACCCTGCGGTGGGAGGTCCTGCAAAGTCTCAGTTAACCCACGAGGTTGATGCGTTGGGTGGGGAAATCGGTAAAATGGCAGACCGCACTTATCTACAAAAGCGGGTGTTAAATTCTTCGCGGGGTCCTGCTGTATGGGCATTACGGGCGCAGACTGATAAGCGGGAATATGCCCTAGTAATGAAAAATATTGTGGAAAATCAGCCCAATCTTAGTATCCGTGAAGGGATGGTAACAGATTTGGTGTTGGGTAAAAATGAAGAAGTCATTGGGGTAGAAACTTATTTTGGCACTTGTTTTGGTGCAAAAGCGGTCATTATTACTACTGGTACTTTTTTAGGGGGACGTATCTGGGTAGGAAACAAGTCGATGGAAGCAGGAAGGGCGGGAGAATTTGCTGCGATTGGCTTGACGGAAACTCTAAACCGTATGGGTTTTGAAACAGGAAGACTGAAAACAGGTACTCCTGCACGGGTAGATAAACGCTCTGTAGACTATAGCAAAATGGAAGTGCAACCTTTTGATGATGAGGTGCGCTGGTTTAGCTTTGATCCCGAAGTTTGGGTGGAAAAAGAGCAAATGAATTGCTATTTGACTCGCACTACCGCCGAAACCCATAAAATCATTCGAGATAATCTGGAATTGTCTCCTATATATGGTGGTTGGGTGGATGCGAAAGGTCCTCGTTATTGTCCTAGTATTGAAGATAAGATTGTGCGCTTTGCCGATAAAGCCAGCCATCAGATATTTATTGAGCCAGAAGGTAGAGATATTCCTGAGCTTTATATTCAAGGATTTTCTACGGGATTACCTGAAAATTTACAGTTAGCGATGTTGCGGACGCTTCCAGGTCTAGAAAGCTGTGTTATGCTTCGTCCTGCTTATGCAGTGGAGTATGATTTCTTACCTGCAACCCAGTGTTACCCTACCCTAATGACCAAAAAAATTGAGGGTTTATTTTCTGCGGGGCAAATTAACGGTACAACAGGTTACGAAGAAGCAGCAGCCCAAGGTATTGTGGCAGGTATTAATGCAGTCCGATTTGCTAGAGGTCAAGAAATGATTGTCTTCACCCGTGAAGAGAGTTACATCGGTACACTTATAGATGACCTTTGTACTAAAGATTTGCGCGAGCCTTATCGGATGCTAACCAGTCGCTCGGAATATCGTTTAGTATTACGTTCGGATAATGCTGACCGTCGTTTAACTCCTTTAGGTAGAGAAATCGGTTTAATCGATGACCGCCGTTGGCAATTGTATTTTGATAAACAAGATCATATTATTGCAGAGAAAGAAAGACTCCACAGTAATAGAATAAAAGAAAACGATGTAGAAGGGAAGGCGATCGCATCTGAAACCAATCAAAAAATAAAAGGCTCGATTACTCTGGCTGATTTGTTACGTCGTCCTGGCTTCCACTACGCTGATTTAGCAAGATACAACTTGCATGATGCTAATTTAACTCAAGCAGAAACAGAAGGGGCGGAAATCGATATTAAATATTCTGGTTACATCAAACGCCAAACAACCCAAATCGAACAATTAGCCCGTCATACCAATCGTAAGTTACCACCCAATATTGACTATATGAATATTGATAGTTTACGCATGGAAGCAAGGGAAAAATTAACTAAAGTACGTCCTCTAACTATCGGTCAAGCTTCTCGTATTGGTGGGGTTAATCCAGCCGATGTTAATGCGCTGTTGGTTTACTTGGAATATAAATCAAAAACAATGAACAATGAACCATTAACCATTAACAATTGACAATGAACCATTAATCATTATCAAAAGCATCATCTCAAAACTAAATCCAAATATCTTAAAAATTATCCGTAATATTGGTTGGTTAACAGCAGAAAGATTAATCACCATGACGGTTAATTTTTTTGTAACTATTTATATAGTTAAATCCCACATTCCGCACGTCAAAACGGAGCATAAAGCAATCAGAAAAATAATCTCCTAAAAGAGATACTAGAATCAGTAAAAGTACTGAATAATAAATAGTTCTCTTTAGTTTGAATAGAACTAAAAT
>NZ_LR214108.1 GCF_900659865.1 Hyella patelloides LEGE 07179 | reverse complement strand
TTTTTTTGACTGATGAAGCTCAAAGATTTTCTAAAATGGCTAGCAGTAGCAGGCAGCAAGCTCAAATGGATGCAATGCAATCAATGGCTAGTATGACAAATACTTTACACGGTTTATTTGGCACTTATGAGTTACTCGAATTTCGTAATCTAAGTGGTCAACTTTCTCGTCGTAGCATAGATATTCATTTTTCTCGTTATCAAGCCGACTGTTCCCAAGATTTAGTAGAGTTTCAACGGGTACTCAAAAGCTTTGGAGAGAAAATGGCTTTGGATAGACCACCAGAACTAGAAACTCATTGGGAGCATTTTTACGAACGAAGTATTGGCTGTGTGGGCATTCTCAAAGATTGGCTCACTCAAGCTTATCGTCAAGCTCTGGATGAAAATGCTTCCACTCTAACTGAGCAACATTGGCAACCCTATGCACCATCTGTATCTAAATGTCTCCAAATGGCAGCAGAAGCCATCGAAGGGGAGAAAGCACTTCAGTTTGAATCGGGAGAATTAACTCTACTACGTCAAAAACTGGGTTTATCAGGAGTATCTTCTTCGGTTTTACCAACCGATAATTCTTCTGTTGGCTTAACAAATGCTCAGAAAAGAAAATACAAACCTGGAGTACGTCAACCTCATCGTGATGTGATTGGAGAGACATAATTGTTTCCTCAAAATAAAAATAGTCCCATTTTATGCTTCCATTATTCCCATTTTATGGTTCAAGTTACAGTTTGATTTGAAAGGGAGATCGGGGCGAACCGCACCTTCGTTATACTCAGATCTTGCACCTAGCCTGTAATCTCTCTGTCTTGTTAGGGAAAGGGGTAAAGGTTAAAGGGAAAATGGTACTAAATTGATTACTAACTCCTAATTATTGAGTTTTTATGAAAGGCGTGCAAGATGTCAGTTATAACTGGCTGAAGATTTTGGAATCAAGATGAAAAGCGATCGCTATTGGGATGACTCTGATTGTTTCTCACTCTTCCGAAATACAATTGTAGTTAAATTTTTTGAACGAATTCAAGGGAATAGAATGCTCAAAATACGGGAATATATTTAGAGATATCTGTGAGCGTACTACATCACGGCATTTTTATTTTTAATCAAAAATCTCGGATAAATCAACAACTAACCCAGGCATGATACTTTCACCCGATAGAGTTAAAGAATTATTCAATACTTCTTTTTGTTTTCCCTGACGGTAGATATCGACTTGTTTGTCATCTGGGTTAATCAACCAACCCAATCGAACACCGCAGTTCATATATTCTTTCATTTTGTTCTGTGCTTCATCAATACTATCGGAAGGAGACATTAGTTCAATTACAAAATCGGGGTCAACGGGAAGATACTTTCTTCTCTGCTCTTTGGTTAAACTATTCCATTTCTCTATGGGTATCCAGCTAACGTCAGGAGAACGAACAGCACCATTTGAAAGTTTAAAGCCACCAGAGGAGTCAAAAACTTTACCTAATTTGTCTCGACGATTCCAAAGCTTAACTTGAAATATTAGTTCTGAATTGCGTTCGCTAGTTTCACCACCAGTAGGAGACATAAAGATTAATTGTCCTTGAGAGTTAGTTTCCAATCGAGCATCGGGATTATCGCGAGACAGAAGCTCCAGATGGCGATCGCTTACTTTGCCGATGAGAGAGGATAAATCTAGTGGCAGAACGGTCATGAGATTATTTGCGAGGAAGAGATACGATTATTTTAGCGTATCAGAGGAGAGCGCGATCGTTTCATAGATTTTGAGAACTCATACTGAAATCTATAATTTTAGTAAAATTAAGAATTTAATCTCATTCGTCTATTTGATACTCTCCTCTGAACCCTTTAGCCAACTCTGACAATTCCACTCTCAAAAGAGAACAAAGTATTTCTGTTTGATTCGGGTCTAGACCAGGCTTGGAAACTCCTTGTTCCCAATTACTTACTGCTGTAGGTTTAACTCCCAGTTCTTTGGCAATCTGAGCTTGAGTAAGTTGGAACATATTGCGACGCAACTTGAACCATTGAGAAAAAGAGAGCTTCATGGTAGACGATTGATTGATAAGTATCGATACCATGTTAATTCGCTCCGAAGTATTTAAAGCTAGCTAAAATATCCAAATAATTGAATTTATCCAAATAATTGAATTTATCCAAATAATTGAATATAATGATTATAGCAAAACAAAAGACGACCGCCTTCTCTGGAAAAGTTTGCGATCGCCTTTGAACCGATCTATTCAATCATATATATGATGACACAACAACAACTCGAACAACAGGAATTCGACGCTATTTCTTATGAGCTAAAGCATGAGAAAGACTTTCAGGCTTTACAACATCCTTATGTAGAACCAAACTACGAAATCGACTCTTCTCCCGATGAATTTGGCAGTCTTTATAGAGTTTGGTCGGGACGTATCTTGTTAGGTACTTTTTATCGAAAACATAAGCAGTGGGTGTCTAGCCCTTATTATCAAAACCGCCAATATTTAAGACTTGACAAATCATTAGACAAAACTTTTCGTAGTAACGAATTAGCCATCAGACACATTATTGATAGCTACGAAGGCTGCTAAGTTATTGTTTTCCCCACACATAAAAGTGTGGGGTAGAGTTTTTCAGGAGAAATAAAAATGTCATCATCATTATTTGTTTTGCCAGACGACATCAAACAAGAATTCTCGATTGATGAGGGGGGAAAGGCTTATGCTTCTCAATCAGCGATCGCTCGTTTGTGCGGAGTAAGACAACAATCAGTTAATGAATTACTAGAAAAAATAGCTACAGGCAAACCAGTTTCAGAATCCCTATCATCGTTTAATGGTAAGAATTACAGAGGTACAGGTAAAATTCCCGATCTTGTAGTTGCTGCCATTATCAATCACTACGCCATGTATGCCAGAAAGACAACTGAGCAGGCTAAAAGAGTTTCATTATCTTTTCAAGCAATAGGTCTTCGCACTTGGATTCAAGTAGAACTAGGCTGGCAAGAAAAACCAGTAAAATTAACTCTCTCTAAAGCTCTGGCATTAGCTAATTTTGCTGGTGAATCAGCCCAGAATGCAGGAGTATCCAAAGCTTTAGCCGAATCAATCAAACTCTTATAACAATAAAATATTTATATTATTTAATATAGAAAAAACAACAACAACAGTACCAATTTGTATGGTAAGGTAATTTTACTTTAAATTACACGAAGTAGAAGTGATTAGGATAGAGAAAGCAATTGACCCTCAAACTGAGGAAAGATATAGTTGCGTATTTGATAGAGAAACTTGTTTACCAGTAGAACCGATACAACGCTACTTAAACTACTGTCGCAAAAGGCAATTAGCTGCTAACACTGTTATGACATACGCTTATCGGCTATCAGATTTTTGGCACTGGCTAGAATATAAATCTCTTAACTGGCAAGATGTTGGTTTGAATGAATTAGCCGATTTTGTTAACTGGTATCTTCTGGGTGGAGAAGTAGAAGTTATCTCAGAAGAGGTTAGAGAAGTAGTATCTAAACGCAGTCCCCGCACTGTCAATCAGGCAGTTACAGCCATTCAAGGAATGTATGAATTCCATGCTGTAGAAGGTAGGATTGATGAAAAGAAATTTACCAAACTAGCTCATGGATGGGGTAAACGAGGTGGTTTCTTAAGAGGTATTGTTAAAAGCAGTCCCGAACGAAGAAAGCGGATTAAAGTCAAAGAGCCTAAAATTTTTCCTGGCTGTTTGAAAGACGAAGAAGTCGTCAAACTAGCTGATGCTTGTTATACCTATCGAGATAGATTAATAGTAATGTTGCTCAGGGAAACAGGCATAAGAAGAGGTGAGCTTTTAGGACTTCATTTAGTTGATGTAGGAGAGCTTGATATTAAAGGGAGAATTAGAATTGTTCGACGAGATAATAATCCCAATGGTGCTACCGCAAAAGGTACAGAGCGAGAAATTCCTATTTTACGTAACCGTGAGGAGGTTCAAAAAACATTTCAAGCTTACTTATTAGAAGAATATCCACCTGAAGCAGAACAACAAGAACATGGAATGTTATTTGTCAACCTAGATGGCAGATATGTAGGTAAGCCAATGACCAGTGCGAGATTAAACAGCCTATTTTATCAACTAAAAGACAGAACTGGTATCGAAGCTCATCCTCACCTATTTAGACATACATTTGCTACTCGTATGTTGCAAAGTGGTTATATGGATGAATATATACAACAATTGCTAGGTCATAAGTCTATAGCCACAACTAAAGATATTTACTCTCATGTATTAGATGAAATGAGTTTAGATGCTTACTTGTTAGGAGAAGAAGAAGAATAGAATGTTACCTATTGAAGAGTTACAAAAAAGAATTGAACAGTCAGAATTAGGTCAAGAATTTATTAATAACCCTTTGTTAAATAAAGATACTTGGGCTTTAATTGATTTGGGTTATACAGAAGAAGAGGTAAAAATAGCAACAAACAAGAATATATATTTTACAGATTTTTTATTACCTTGGTTAAAGTTATTAACTAAGTTGACAGTTTTAGCTATGGTTAGACAAAAATTTGTAATAGGTACAATTAAAAATAAAATTTATTACTTAAAACAGTTAGATGGGTTTTTAAGTGAACAAGGATATACTCAACCTGAATTATTAACTAATTCAATACTAAAAAAATTTGTTATTGATTCTAAAAAAGGGAAAGAGAATAAACAAAAAACTTTAAGATACGTTTCTAAATTATGGACAGAAGAAAAATGGCTTAAATTATCTTATACTCCTATTAAATATCAAAAATCAACACCAAAAATTGAAACCATTCCCGAAGAAGTTTTATATCAAATTTATCAAAATTTTCATTTATTCCCACCACCATTAGAGCGATTATTTCGATTACAGCTTGCTTTAGGTGCGCGAATTGGAGAAATGCTTAGAATGCTTCGTCAATGTCTTAAAAAAGAAGGAGAACAATGGTTTTTATTAAGATGGATAGAAAAACGAAAACATTGGCGATATCAAAGGGTTCACTTAGTTATAGTTGAATTAGTTAGAGAACAACAGAAATTTCTAGATAAACAACTGGGTATTAATTCAAATTTTCCTAAGTTATTTTGTAACATTTATCCTCGTCAGGAAGAAGGCACTCGTATAGGTACTAAGAGATTTGAATTAAAACTAATTTACACTGCTGAAGTTCTTAGCAGTCAAACAATTCAGAAATGGCTTCGTGATTTCCGAGAAGAAGCAGATTTACGAGATAAACATGGTAATAGGTTTAATCTACAAAGTCATATGTTTCGACGTACCAAAGCTAGTATTATGACTAACTGCGGAGTAAAAGATGAATACATCGCTGCTGTATTAGGACATGGTTCGTTAGATATGCTACCTCATTATCGTCAGCGTTCTTTAGACAAATTAGAAAAAGAAGCTGATACCAAAGGTTATGTCGATATGTATGGTCGAGTAACTACTTGGGAACCTAAAAAACCTAGATACAAACAAGAAAGACTGGCAGAATTACTAGCCCCAAAATTCACTATTTCTTCAGGAAATTGTCATCGACCTGACCTGTTAGGAGATTGTGAGCTTCGCTATGCTTGTCTGAGTTGTGAACATCATCGAGTGAGATTAGAAGACAAACCCTTAATAGAAAGTGATATTAAAGATTTACAACAAGATTTAGAACAAGCACAAAAAGCAGGTAAACAGAGAAGGGTTACAGAAGTAAATCGTTTCTTAGGATTATTGACAACTAGATTACAAGGTTTAGAAGAATTAGAAAACTTAAAGAATAAAAATAATGAAGAATAATCGTAAACATCCACCAATTTCATTTCACAGTACTCTCAATGGTCAATTAGAAGTTAATTGGGATAAAGAATATAATCAAGAATACCACTGTCCTAATTGTAATAAAGGTAAGTTAGTTAGATATTATTATGATAAAACTGTAATTTGCAAAATAAATCTACATTGTAATAATTGTAATAAAAGAACAAACCTTACTTGCCATGTTCCAAGCTATATCTATAATTATATTTCTAACATAGAATGTCCAAATGAACTATGTAAAGAGATTGGACATAATGGACAAAGAGGATGGATATATCAAGTATCCAGTAAAAATAATAGACAATGTAAATGTCGCTTTTGTAATATCCAATTTGATTCAAATTCAAAATATCACACGTCTTGGATGGGGCAACAAACAGAGAATAAACTACAAGAATTTTCTTTTGATGAGGATTCATGGCAGCTAAAACATTTTTTAAAAAATCCTCGTGAAAAAAAAATTATTTTCATGAAATCAATCCTGATTGGTATCGGCAAGTAGTAAAAAA
>NZ_LR214107.1 GCF_900659865.1 Hyella patelloides LEGE 07179 | reverse complement strand
GCTCACTCACAATTTTAGCGCAGCGTGCCGAAGGCGCAAAAATTGTGTAGTGATTACCATCATTTTACACCTCCTCCCTTCAATTTCTAACAGAACTACTGGGAAAAAGAAGACAGTTTTTCGCTCATCTGTGAGAATAAATATAATCTATAAAGCCAGTCGCTCGATTCGGGCAATATATAGAGTCAGATAATATAGAATTATTGTACTCACAAAGAGAGACTTTAGTGAG
This sequence comes from Hyella patelloides LEGE 07179, assembly GCF_900659865.1. GTDB lineage: Bacteria > Cyanobacteriota > Cyanobacteriia > Cyanobacteriales > Xenococcaceae > Hyella > Hyella patelloides. Next base: position 6,123 of record NZ_LR214107.1, on the reverse strand, counting down.
TAGGCGTGTGAAGATTATTTGAGTTTTGATTGGTGACATCATATTGGTTGTTAATTATGATGTTATTCAATTATAGGTTTTAGATTAAAAAAACATATAGAACAGAAGGAGGTCACAGAAGATTTAATGTAAGTGAATTATTAGGCAATAAATCTGACGCTTCGTTGACGGTAGCTTATGCCAGAGTTAGTTCCCATGACCAAAAACTAGATTTAGAAAGACAAGCGATGGTACTTGAAGCCTATTGTGCAAAACAAGGTTGGTCATTTGAACTCATTGAAGACTTGGGTGAGGGAATGAATTACAAAAAGAAAGGATTAATTAGATTAATCAAGTTGCTTTGCACCTATCAAGTAGAAAGATTAGTACTAACTAATAAAGACCGCTTGCTTAGATTTGGTAGCGAACTAATCTTTATGTTGTGTGAAATATACGGAACGGAAGTAGTAATTATTAATCGTTCGGAAGACTCCACATTTGAGGAAGATTTAGCTCAAGATGTACTAGAAATAATTACTGTATTTAGTGCTAGGTTGTATGGGAGTAGAAGTCATAAAAACAAAGCATTAGTAAAAGAGTTAAGAGAAGTAGCAGATAAGATTAAATAAGATGCTATTAGGGTTTAAGACAGAATTGAAAGTCAATAGGAATAAAACCATTATCAGTAACAATCAGCAAAAAAGCAGATAAATGGTTTATCAGTTTTAAGATAGAAACAGAAAAAACTAAGATTGTTCCCTTAAACAATCCAATAGCTGTGGATTTAGGTTTACTTAGATTTGCTACATTATCAACAGGAGAAGAGCTTTTAGCCCCAAGACCATACAAACAATTAGAAACAAAATTACGAAGATTACAATGGTTAAATCGTCGTCAAATAATTGGGTCGTCTAATTGGAAAAAAACACTTTAAATTTACTAGGGTTAGCTGAACCCGATGTCATGCCTGTGGAGAAGCTTGAGCCGACTCTCTTCGATGAAGCAGGAACTAGAAGCAAAACAGTATTGTCCAATATTGTCTAACTTTTAGAAAGCGGAAAGAGAAAAATTCAGCCTAGAATAGGACTGAGGCAACGATTAAAGGAACACGAGCGAATAATTTTTTCATAGAGACGGGGAAATTAACGGTAATTCCTCCACCCTGGCTCATTTAATTAGATATAGGTGCGATCTCAATTCCCAATTGCTGTACTATAGCTGAGTGGTAGAATCGCTCCTCACCCATGTTGATACCCAATGCCGATAGTGCCGTAGTCGATATTCGCAAACTGCGGGGTTATTGTCTCAATTCAGAACATCGTACTGGCAAGCATAAAGCCAGACTGTTTCGCTCTCTTTTGGGCATGACGGCAGAGAATGCCGAGGAATTGAGAGCAATTTTACTGGCAGTTGTCAAAACTCAAGAAGCTCAGTTAGGACGACGAGATACTTTCGGTCAGCGTTACACCCTAGATTTTCCCCTGGAGTGGCAAAATAAAAGTGCAACGATTCGTAGTGGCTGGATTATTGAAGTTGATTCGACCATTCCGCGATTGACCAGTTGCTATCCTCTCGTTTGAGCTTTGGAGGTCAACCCAAAATGACAACAAACAAGATTAAACTCCTCGATGTAGTTGCTTTAACCGTCGATCTTCCCTCAGCCAATCTCTGGCGGGGACAGGTGGGAACTGTAGTAGAAATTTTAGCCGACGGTACGGCTTTTGAAGTGGAATTTAGCGATCGCTATGGACAAACTTACGAATCTTTAGGTTTGCGTCCCGAACAGCTTATGGTGTTGTATTTCGAGCCAGCCAGTCCTAATTCTCGCTCTGAAATGGTTACAGCTTAGAGAAGTAATCTTAACTTTCCCCCAAGAGGTATTTAAAATTCACTAAGTAAGTGATATTGTTTTAGCGTGTCCCCAAGAGCGAGCGCAACGCGCTGCTGTCAGCAGACCGTGCAACGCTGCTGTCAGCAGACCGCATTACTTAAACCTTTATTCAACACAACAAAACATCAATTCTGTTGCGATTAGTTATGGCAATAAATACCTATCCTCTTCTCACTAATGCCAGCACCGACACGGAGTTAATCAGATTGTGGATTTCTCAAAAGTCGCGGACTACTCAAAAGACTTACATAACCATCAGTAGGCAGTTCCTCACCTTCGCGGGTAAGGAGTTAGCAGAGGTAAAGCTCGAAGATATTTTGTTGTGGTTAGAATCTTTTCAACTGCGGGGTAAAAGCCAGAACACGATTAATAATAAATTGGCTGCAATTAAGTCTCTATTTAGCTTTGGAGTGAAAACTGGCTATTTGTCCGCCAATCCCGCATCGATGATTAAAACGACCAAAGCCAAGGATGCTCTCAATGAAAGGATTCTACAAGCCGAGGAGGTTAAGCAGTTAATTGATGAAGCTGCCAATGAACGCGATCAGCGCAAGCTGGCACTTCGTGATCGCTTAATTCTCATCCTTCTATATATCCTGGGTTTGCGAATATCTGAGTTAGTAGGTTTGAATTGGTCTGATTTTCAATCTACAGAAGAAGCAATAGCAGTAACTATATTCGGTAAGGGTCACAAAACCAGGACATTACTAATAACTCATCAGTTGTGGTCGGAATTAAAGCAGCTTCCCAGAAGTGAGAAGACTGAAGCGGTGTTTTTATCTCGGTTTGGCAATCGCTTAGACCGTCATGCTATCCATCGGCTGATTAAAAAAGCTGTAGAGAAAGCTGGTATTAATCCCCATACCTCCGCTCACTGGCTGCGTCATGCTCATGCCTGTCATAGTCTTAATAATGGCGCAGGGATAGATTTGCTGATGAAGTCTCTGGGTCATAGTTCCCTGGCGGTTACTTCGAGATATCTGCACGTTAAACCGAGTGAGTGTACCAGTAAGTTTATCGATTTGGATTAGTGGGGCGCAATTATGCTGGTAGTAGTCAGTTTATTGATTTTTGATGGCTGTTACTTCACGGGTAGAAAGGGACACGCCAAACGCCCTGGTGTCATAGAGGGCAATCTGACTTAATTATTACCGCCTTTTTTGATAGCATCGTGATACTGGTAGACTGCACTTGTCACTAGCTAAGAGAGTAATTCCAGGTGAATGATATGGGTTCGGGTAAAATATACGATGTTTTGATTGTTGGTGCAGGGCCAGTAGGATTGGCAACCGCGATCGCGCTACGTCAACGTGGTATAAACAATCTACTGGTAATCGATCGAACTCGTAGTTTTCGCCGAGTTGGGCAAGTAGTCGATCTTTTACCTAATGGTTTAAAAGCACTTAAATATATAGACGAGCAAGCTTATCAGCAGGTAAAAGCAACAGGTTTAGATTTTATACAAATTCGTCGCCAAAAAAGTGACGGAAAAGAGCAAAAAACGCCTCGAAAGCTCTTCTGGTGTCAGAAAAACTTGCTTGGGGAGGTTATTCGTTCGATTCCCCTAGACTTTGATTTTTGGTTTCATCGTTATGGAGAAGGAAGAATTTCAATTCCTTGGTACGATCTGCAAACTAACCTCAGAAATTTACTCCCTTCAGAAATAGTCAAAGTTAATCATCGTTGTGTTAATTTCAGCCAAGAAACTGCATACGTGCAAGTAGATTGTATATCTGGTGATGAGAAATATAATAATCCCTTTGCTCATTGGGAAATGCAATCATTAAATCAAGTGACTGATGTTAATTCTGATCCTCAAAAGTGCGAGCGCCAACAATTTCAAGCTAAATTAGTAGTAGCAGCGGATGGAATTAACTCTACAATTCGCCAGCTAATTTATTGTAATTCAGATTTAAATCAATGGGCGAAACCGAGCTATTCTGGTTTTGTTGCTATTGGTTGTTTGGAAATTGATAATATATCTAATGAGATAATTCAAGAATTAGAAAATAAATATTTTCAAGGCGAGCGGGTAGTTACTCTGCGAAATGATTCTCTCAAATCTAATGTTCAAAATATTGACTCACCTCGGTTGATCTTAATTCGTCGAGCCGAAAATGCCCTTGGTTATTTATTTCATACTCCTTTAAGCCTAGATTTGCTCGAAAATAAATCCCCTGAAGCAATTATCAATTTAGCAGCAAATATTTTAACAAAAGCTGATTTTCCTCCGATTTTTTCCCAGTTAATTAAATTATCAAATATCGAACAATTAATTTGTCGCCCTTATTATATTCATCCTGCTAATATTCCTCATTCTCAACCAATTTGGAGTAGTGAGCGATTAGTATTAGTTGGAGATGCTGCTCATGGAATGCCTCCTTTTGCTGCACAAGGAGCTAATCAAGGTTTAGAAGATGCTGCCATAATTGGTACGGCGATCTCAACTATTATTGATAACAATGCTTTAGACAATCAAGAAATAATTTCTCATCTATTTAGTAAATACGAGCAACTTCGTCGCCCTTTTATGGAAAAAATTCAAGAAGCTACTATGAAAAATCATAATTGGTCGCAAACAGAATGGGATAGTTATAGTGATGCGGTTTATAGTCGCAATGTAGAAGATTTAATTAGTAATTTTACTGCTTAGGGCGATCTCTCATTTTGAAGATTTTAGTTATTAATTGTCATCCCGCGAAAGTCTCAACATCAACAACCTGCTCATTCAGACTTTCGCCTTACTTCCCATCTCTAACATCTAAAGTCACTTCTATATTAATATTGCGATCGCTCTGATTCAAAACTTTAACCCGTCGTACCTTCCCGCGATAGGGAGAATAAACAGACACCAAGTTTTCAAGCTCGTCATTAACTTTATCTAACTGAACCTGCAAAGAATTAACTTGCTCCTGCTGCTTCTGTAATGATGTCTGATAGTCGGATACTTTTAGGCTGTGTTCGTACTGTTGCTTCTGGTAGTTGAGCTTTGCCTCATCCAATCGGGCGATCAGCCCTTCGGCTGGCACTGCGTGGTCTGCGAAGCAGGCGCTGCGCGATCGCTTTTTCCACATTAATAGAAGCCTCTAACTCTCTGCGTTTCAAGTCTGCTAACTCCTGAATCTTCTCTGACTCAAATACCGACGAATAAAAGGGGTCTTTAAAATGAAGCTGCTTGTCGAAATTCTCAATCTCGCGAGTAATGACATTGAGGTCAAACTGAGCCTGTTTGAGTGCTGCTAGTTCAGTCTGAAACTTAGGAATCGGAACGGCTTTGAGTTGATTTAGAGGTAAACTGGCTTGGGCGATCGCTGTTTCTAATCTTTCCCTTTTAGCTTGTAGTTTGGTTTTGGTAGAAGTGCGATCGCTGATGATATCGCCTGGGTTTATTCTCTGACCTTCAGTTACTTTCAGTTCATCTAATTCATTGAGAGTAAGGGTAATTGTATGACGGCTGGGACTGTAAGGGGTGGTAGTTTCGGGTACTGGTTCGGGTTGATTGGCTTGGGTTTGTTTGGTGTTGGTAATGGTGAGGGCGGACTCGCTCCGCGAGGCAGCGAAGCTGACCGCACCAATGCCTAAAATGACATATCCTAAAACTTTTACTACAGACCAGTTACCTTTCTTCATCGCAGTACTTAATATCGTTCTGCTTCTGTTTTAGTCTATGAAATGGGTATAGGTAAGTGATTTGAGTTAGGGGCGATCGCAATGCCGACTATTACCCGTCCATAAATTACTGTTCTCAAGTTAGTAAATTTAAACTTTGGGGAATTCTTAATTAATCTGTGAAGCCAAATATTGATTAACTTAGATGCTAAGACAAATATCTTATTTAATGAAATACGTACTCTCTACGCTAACAATAACAAGCATAATGCTTGTTTCAGGTTGCGAACAGCAAAGTATAAAAGCTGAAGCGGTTAGATGGAATTATACGGAATTTGTTCGAGCCGTTGAAAATAATGGTGTTAAACAAGTTATTATCGAAAGCAATGCAACTGATGCTCTAGACATTAAAGCAGTTAGAGCTAAAGTCATCACTTCTAATCATCAAGAGATCGAAGTCTGGTTTCCTACAGGTGACCATAAAATCGAGCTTTTAGCAGAGAACAAAGTTTTGTTTTCTTTTACGCCTTCGATAGATAGTAATACTTTTGATTGGGCCAACTTAGTTACAGAGTTTAAAAAAGATAATCAAGACAGCTTAACTGAAATTACATTCACTGAATTTATCAGAGCAGTTGAAAAGC
>NZ_LR214106.1 GCF_900659865.1 Hyella patelloides LEGE 07179 | reverse complement strand
AAAAAAAACTTCCAGAAATAATTGAAAAAGAACTATTACTACATCAAGATAAACGAGATAAATATCAAGAAATTAGAGATTGGGTACAAGATGAAACCCGATTTGGATTACATACTATAGAAAGAAAGAAAATAACGCTCACAGGAGTACAACCTCTTGGACTCTATCAATATAAGTATGATTATCTTTGGCTTTATGGCTTAGTAGAACCAATTACAGGCGAAAGTTTTTTTGAAGAATGGTCACATTTAGATAGTGCTTGTTTTCAAAGTTATTTACATTCATTTTCTAAAAAGTATAATAATGAACTTCATTTTGTTCAATTAGATAATGGACGTTTTCATTACAAAAAAGATTTAGAAATACCTGATAATATTATTCTACTTCTTGCTCCGTCTTTGCGCCGAGGAAACCTCGGCGCAGGCGGTGCGCTTTTTCAGCCTCCTTATACTCCCGAAGTAAATCCGATTGAAAGACTATGGAGATATTTAAAAGATCGGTTAGAATGGTATGTCTTTGAAAATCTAGAGTTCCTGAGAATTACTCTTAGTAAGATATTACATAAACTCAATAATTCAATTATTAGTTCGATTACTTGTTATCCATTTATTGTAGATGCTTTATGTGTAGCAAACATTTAGTGATTTGATATAAGATTAACTTCCATGCATTGTCAAGGGAGCGCAAAGCGTTCAGACCCTGTTCGTCTTCAGGAGACCAGGTTTGACCAAGACAGGAACGCGCATCGTTAGGTAATTAGGAAAAACTTTATTTCAAGTAATTATTCGCACTTGATATTACAGTTTTTTTGTGCTAGGTATTAAGCCTGATTGTCACACTGATTACTTTCGCTGAAAGTATAACAAAGTTTTAAGATTCGCCAATATATCTCCTCAATTATTGCTATTTTTGTTTCTGAAAGCAGAGTGAAAAACAATTTTCTGATTCTAGACTAGCAAATACTTGTTTAACATACGATAATTCTGAAATTTAACTAATTTTAGTTTAAAGTATAATTTTTGGACAATTTTTGCAAAATGTAAACCAAAAAACCCTAAAATGTAGCAAATGATACGGAAAGTAAGCTAAAATTCTATATGAAAAATAAAATACTCTCTATCTAAAAATTTTGGATAGAGTACATTGGAGGAAAAAACATGAAACTACATTTTCATGGTGGTACTTATGAAGATCATCATATAGAACTGAAAGTAACGGAAGGACAAGTAGGAGGTCGTTATCGTGGGACTCCTTGGAAAATGCATCGGCTTCTCAAAAGACAGCAACGCCGTAGCGATTCTTCTCAATTAAAATATCGAGGTATTTCTTATAACAAAGAATAAAGCAAAATTGCTGATTTTATCTTTTATCAGTATACTAATAAACTCTATTATATTGGGTGTGAAAAGTTATTAATTATTTAATTCGCACCCTAATTTAATTAAATAATCGTATCTTGAAAAATTTAAAATTAATATTTTAGTAAACACTATGAAAATATCTAAATCTTATATCAACTTTGATAATGAATACCCTTCATCAATTATGGAAATAACAGACAAGCAATTAACAAAAACTTTTTGTAAATGCTCTATAAGTAGTGGCTGCGCTCAAAATATATTACCTTTAGAATCGCAACTTCACAGAAACTACGGCAAGGTTAATCACGGTTATTCCGACATACCCAAAAGATGTCATATTGCTGGAAAAACATATTCTGAAAAGGCATTTAGTATTTTGCAGTATCAGTTAAAAGATCGACAAGCTAGACAAACTCATCTTAGTAATTTAAAACGTAACCTCGAACGCCGTATACAAGCAGCTAAAGCACAGAGAAACAGTTATTTAGTAGATTTATTAACTCAAGAATCTCGCGAAATCGCTTCTTTAGAGTGTTGATATCGATTTGTTTTGGTCTGGTAAGCGATACACTACACGAAGTCTCTCATTAAATTAAACGGAATTCAATTTAATTGTGGGCAAACTCCACAGGGTTTTGATCTCTTCTGTGCTTGAAAGGGATAGCTATACCTTGATTATCTCCTACTAAAGCAGCCGTATCTTCTAAAGATTGCCGTAATCGTTTAGCTGCATAAATTGACATATCACGAGGCACATTAATTCTATCCCTTAAGTATCGTAGAGCAGCATCCGAACCCGCAGGAGGTTGGCAAACTTTCTCCGTCATCATCTGAGTAAGAGAGCAACGTAACGCTTCATCAAATAACTGGTCGTCAGCAGGGTTGACGCGAATAATATTTTTACGATGTTTAATTATCCTTTGGAGAGCTTCAGCGCGAGAATTTGTTGGTTCGGGATAGGTAACATCTGGAAGTCCCAACCAAGGACCATTATCTACCTGTGTTTTATTAATTTTCATTTGCGGTTGACCATTTTCCCAACAGCCTCCCATTTGTGGGGGTAAGTCATGAGCATGGGTGTGAAAGTCACTTTGAGTGCCTCGGTAGGTGCTTCGACTTTCCATAGCATCAAACCAATCAGACAAACGAGGATTTTCTTCTCTTAGAGAATAGCCTTTGTAATAGTAAAGACTGGCATTCATTCTCTCTACATAGGGAGTAAAAACTACATCGGCAGTACTAAAATTATCAAGAAAATAAGACCCAGGAGTTTTTGCTAAAGCTTCTTCTACCATTGCGACAACTCCTTGAAACTGCTCTCGATTACGCTTGTCTGCACCAGGTAGCCTTGCTGGATAGCAAAGCCAAGCGCACCAGGCTCTAAACAACAATCTTTCCAGTTGACGTAAAGGAATAACTAAAGAGTCTGTCATGCCATAATTTAAGACACCATAAACCTGTTCTAAAGCTATCAAAATATCATCGCTTTCGGTGATGATGCGTCCGTCTAGCTTGATAGCTGGTAACATTCCTGACGGTACTATTTTTTTATACCACTGTTCTTTTGTGCCGTAACAGAACATGGTTACTTTCTCAATGCGATAGGGAATTTGTTTTTCTTCTAACCACAACCAAACTTTTTGACAATAAGGACACCAAGCATGGTTATCACGGTACAAAGTTACTCGTATATCAGACTCTTGATTACCAAATAAACGTAGCCTAGCTTGAGAGTTGGTAACTCCGTTGATTCTGTTTATTTTCCAATCTGTTAATTTTTCTAGTTCTTGCCAGCTTAGGGGTTTGGTGGTCATTTAAAGTTAAACAGTAAAGGATAATTAATTTATACAGTAATTTTAAACCATTACTTATGTCGTAAAGAGGACAAAATTATCTTTGTGTTGCCAGCTTGCTTAATGGAATGGCTAAATTATGGAGTTTCGGCTCAATTCGCCAAATTACAAGCAAGGACTAAAAACAAATCAATTGATTACAGAAGGCTAAAAAGTTAAAATTGTACTGAATCCTGTTGGTAAAGGTTAAATATTTTAGATTTTAAAAATCCCCTTGTCCCCGCGTCTCGAAGTCTCCGAGCCAACCTTAAAAGTAAACTTTGTGAATCGGGTTTAGTATTAGAACTTCTGCTACCTTATAAGCCATCTTTGAAAAAGATATCATTGCAGTAAGAAGAAATTACCCAAGGATTTTTATCTTTTAAGAATCCCCTCAACTTCACTCAGCATTCTGAACGAATGATATCTATGAGGTTTGTCAATAAACCAATTCTGCTAACCCCAAAAAATATTATAGAAAAAGCTTGTAAGCAGGATTTTGACTTTCATCCCAGTAAGGGTAGCCTAAAGTATCAAGAAAAGTTTGCCAATCAGACATTTCATCAGGAGCAACTTGCACACCGATCGCAATTCTGCCATAATCAGAGCCATTGTTACGGTAGTGAAATAAACTAATATTCCAGTTAGGACTCATGGAGTTTAAAAACTTGATTAATGCTCCTGGACGTTCGGGAAACTCAAAACGGTAAAGTAATTCATTTTGTGCCAGTGCTGACTTACCCCCTACCATGTGGCGCAGGTGCATCTTAGCCAATTCGTCATCGGTGAGATCGATAGTTTTAAAGCCATCAGCTTCAAACGTAGCAGCAATATTTTCTCCATCAGCACGATTTTGAATTTGTACGCCAACAAAGATATGAGCCTGTTGCTCATCTGCAATACGATAGTTAAACTCGCTGAGGTTATGATTACCCAAACATTCACAAAACTTGCGAAAACTACCTCTTTCTTCAGGAATCTTCACCGCAAAAATCGCTTCTCTTCTCTCCCCAAATTCCGCTCTTTCTGCTACAAAGCGCAAACGATCAAAGTTCATGTTTGCGCCACAAGCAATAGCGATTAGGGTTTTACCCGTAATACTTTTTTGTTCGACATAAGCTTTTGCTCCAGCAATGGCTAATGCTCCAGCAGGTTCTAAAATAGAACGAGTATCTTCAAAGACATCTTTGATCGCAGCGCAGGTGTCATCTGTATTCACAAGAATAATTTCATCTACATACTTTTTAGCTAAACGAAACGTTTCCTCTCCTATTTGTTTAACTGCTACTCCATCAGCAAATAAGCCAACTTGAGGTAATGTTACTCTTTTCCCTGACTTTAAAGACTGCGACATCGCATCAGAATCTACAGGCTCAACTCCAATGATTTTAATTTCTGGACGCAGCCGTTTTACATAAGCAGCAATCCCTGCAATTAAACCACCACCACCAATAGCAATAAAGATTGCATCAATAGGCTGTTGATATTGTCGTAGTATTTCCATCCCTATCGTACCCTGTCCTGCAATGACATCGGGATCGTCAAAAGGATGAATAAAGGTTAAATTTTTACTAATGGCTAGCTCTTTGGCGTGGGCGCAAGCATCATCATAGGTATCTCCATGTAATACTACCTGTCCACATCGCATTTTTACTGCATTTACCTTAACTTCAGGTGTCGTTACAGGCATCACAATAATAGCAGTTGTTCCCAATTGACTGGCAGCTAACGCCACTCCTTGAGCATGATTTCCCGCCGAAGCTGCAACAACTCCCTGTTTTAACAAATTAGGGGATAATTGCGCCATTTTATTGTACGCACCCCGCAATTTAAAGGAAAAAACTGACTGCATATCTTCTCGTTTTAGCAACAGTTTATTTTGTAATCTGTTGGATAAATTGGGAGCGTATTCTAAAGGAGATTCTTGTGCAACATCGTAAACACGGGCGTTTAAGATTCTCTCCAAGTAATCGGAGTTCATCGGCAAGTTTAGTTAAGGTATGATAAATGCAAATTTTTCTATTATACAAGTTATGGTCTGGTTCAACTTTTGAGAAAGCATTATTTTATCGAGGCAAATGTAAAAAAGTAATGCTTCAACGTTTACTTAAACATTTATTCGATTAAACAGATGGACAATCTGAATTATTGGACTATACATTAACAAGAACAATATCTTTCTTTTGATAAAAAGACAAGTTAAAACAAGTCTTGTCATACTGACAAAAAAAGTTGATGAATAAATTTATGTCTGAAGCATTAAATGAGGCGTACAAAGGGCTTGAAGAGCGAGGAATACCTATTGGCTCAGTTGTCGTCAAAAATGGGGAAATAATTGGGCGGGGTCACAATAGAAGAATGCAAAGAAACAGTGCTATTCTTCATGCAGAAATGGATGCTTTAGAAAGTATCGGTCGTCAACCAGCATCTTTTTATTCAGATATAGTTCTCTACACTACACTCTCTCCATGCAGTATGTGTAGTGGCACAATTCTCTTGTATAAAATTCCTCATGTTGTGATTGGAGAAAATCGCAATTTTCTGGGAGAAGAAGATTTATTGAGAGATAGAAAAGTGATTGTTGAAGTTCTCGACGATCGAGATTGCTTTGAGGTAATGAGAAATTTTATACTGTCTAAGCCTTTGCTATGGAATGAAGATATTGGAACTTAAGTAATTCACAAACTCAAGTTTGTACCTCTGAATTGTTTTTGAGAATAGAACCCAGAAGCCAGTAAATCAAAGCAGCAGTAATAATGCCGTTAATTGGTTTGATTCCAGGGGAGAAATAAGCAGTTGCACTGGCTAGGGCATAAGCAACTACTCCAGCCCAATTGAAATTCTGTTGTTTTTCTTCAAAGGAAGAAAATTCACCTTGACGATATAGCCAAAAGTCCGCCATGATGACACCACCAATAGGAGGTATAAAAGTTCCCAGTAAAATCAAATAAGGCACTAATGCCTCATAAATACCACCTATGGCTAAAACAAGAGCAAAGGTAGCACCGCCCAGAACAAACAAAGTTCGTTTGCTAGTACGAAACATATGCGCCCCTGCAACTGAAAAAGCATAGATTGTATTATCCTGAGTCGTCCACATATTCAGGAAAAATAGCATCAAGCCCCAAAATAGTAAACCTTGTTGAGCCATCACTTGAACGATATCTTCGTTGCCATAAACCAATGCACAAAAAGCACCACTAAAGATTAGACCTCTTG
>NZ_LR214105.1 GCF_900659865.1 Hyella patelloides LEGE 07179 | reverse complement strand
CCTCAACCAAAAAAGAGACAAAGTACCTGTTACTTGGGTCTTTGGAAATAGTAACGCTTCTTGGTTCACCAGTAAAATATCTACTCCATTTAATCTTCAATGGTTGAGACATTTTAGCTAGAGTCAACGAACCATCAACCCATTGGAATGCGTTAGGGGCGTAATGAGCAGACTGTCTGTTATTTTTCTTTTTAAATTTGGGATATTTAGTTTTCCCTTTAAAAAAGTTTTGGAACGCTGTATTTAAATGCCTGAGTCCTTGCTGTAATGGTACAGATGAAACTTTTTTTAACCAAGGTTTCGAGGGGTCTTTTTTGAGTTTGGTTAAAGCATTAGAAGTATCCGTATAACTAAGAGATACTTTATCTCGGTAGTAACTATTAGTTCTGAGAGCTAATGCCCAATTGTAGACGAACCTCGCACAGCCAAATGTTTGCGCTAGCTCTAATCGCTGCGCTGAAGTCGGATAGAATCTAAATTTAAAACCTCTAAGCTGTTTCATAGAAGTATTTTACCAGATTACTAGCTTCGTTGTAAAGTTCGATTCATAAGGGCGTCCCGCCTGTGGTTTCCCAGGCGTTTATACCGCCCATCCCATCGCGGGACGCGAGGGTCTTCTCTCACAACAGAGATAAACAAAATAAATTTAGATTGTCTGCTTTGCTTCTCCCGAAGGTGTCACTATACAGATCGGTTAACTCAAGCGGATCGTAATTATCAAACCGATGAAGATTATAGTTATGACGATAATGGTAATAGAACCAATGCTGGTTACAGTAAGGGATTTATCACTACGAACACGATGATAAGATTAATCAATCGGACTAAAGAAGTAACGGAGTATCAATGGGATTACCGCAATAGGTTGATTGCTGTTGTCAATAAAGATATTACAGGTAATGCGATCGCCTATCTGGTAGGTTGGGTAGCGCGTTTTTATACCCAACATCATTAATTTTTGAGTTCATAAACAAATTTTTGCTTAGAGTGATTTATATATTTAATAAGAGTGACATAATACTGTAAACTGGCTTCAGTTTTTGGTAACAAAGCCTTTTAATCTATGCTGACAATTGTTCTCTGACCCAACTACGAAAAGCTTTGATTCCCTTATTTCTGCCTTCAGTTCGACACTGTGTTAAATATTGGGGAATTACTTTAATTAAAGGAAAATCAGGAAAATTAGCACTCTTATTTGACTCGACATACTTGCCATTTACTAATAATAGAATTTGTAGCTTACCCCTTTCGTATCTCCATAGTTCGGGTACACCTAAAGACTGATATATTTCTGGGTGAGTACGATTAGTAATATCTATTTCTAAGGCTAAATCTGGTGGTGGGTCGATTGTCAAATCTAATCTATTTTTTCCTCTAACTACCGCTTCGTTTTGGATATAAAAGCAACTATCTGGTTCAATTCCCTTGAACATTGACTGATTTTCAAAAGTAGTAGAACCTAAAGGACAAAATTCAATATTTAGTTCTTCTAATAAAATTTCTACAAAATTACTGAGATAAACTTTGTTAACTTCGTGTTCTGGTAAGGGTGTCATAATTTCTAGCATTCCTCGGTCATAAGCTATCCTAGAACCGCGACTTTCCCCTAAATCTTCTAAAATAGCCTCAAATTCGTCCCAGCTAACACCATCTAACACTACTGTTTGTCCTGGTGGAACGATGATTCTCTTGACTTCTAACAGCATAGTTTTTCTAAAATTGTAATCTGAGAATATTAGATATTACCCATAAGATGAAACAATATTGGCTGGAGGTTGCATCGCAGCTAAATCAAAACCAAGAACCTCAATCCAAACTTTTGCACCACAATCTAGAGGTTCATCTGGGTTATAAACAATTCGGCAAGGGTAAGGAATTTCTAAACTATGAGCATAAACATTGGTTTTTCCTCTCATGACAATAACGGGCTTTCTTTCTTTCGCACTTTTTTGGGCATTTTGCTTGATGTGATTGCTATTGACATGAATCAGAGTCCTCTTTAGTCCCTGGCTTCTTTTTTTTTTCTGCTTTAGGGGTATTCCAAGTTCCCGATCTACCTCGTTTGCCTGGAACGATTTTTGGCAAACCATCGTATAAAGGAATGATCCAACAATGACCAGATTTATAAGCACCGACAACTCTTCCTTTCTGTAGCAAATCTAGTAGTCTTCGAGGAGGAATACTTAATAATTTTGCAGCTTCGGTAGTATGAATATACATAGTAAATAAAAACTATCTTTTATTGGATAATTTAATCATACAAAATTTGAGGTGAATTCAACCAATAGAAAATCTAATTTTAATTTTTATGATCTTTTTGTTGCTTGATACCTATCTACCGATCGCGATTGGATGGCACAATATCCGTGAAGTAAAAATATAGGAATAGATTTCAGGTGGTCAAAAAATTGAGTAACGAGATTCTGGTCAGTCTTGGTGTAGTCTTAATCTGTGGTTTAATTTTAATTGGTACTGCGGTATTTGGTAATGATAATCAATCAGAGGCAATCGCTTCTGAGATGACGACAACTGCTCAAGCAACCCAATTAACAACACAAAAAACTGATACACCCAAGGAAACATTAATCGCTATGGATACTTCTAACGCTGTTACTACGGATTCAGGATTAAAGTATGTCGTTGTCAAAGAAGGAGACGGCGCAACCCCAAAAACTGGGGAAAATGTGACAGTTCATTATACTGGTACTTTAGAAGACGGTACGAAGTTTGATAGTTCACGCGATCGCAATAAACCTTTTTCTTTTAAAGTAGGTGTAGGACAAGTAATCAAAGGTTGGGATGAAGGTGTAGGTGAGATGAAAGTAGGGGAACAACGTACTCTAATTATTCCCCCCGAATTAGGCTATGGTGCTAGAGGTGCTGGTGGTGTAATTCCTCCTAATGCAACTTTAATCTTCGATGTGGAATTATTGAAAATTGGCTAATTTTGTTGGTTATTAGTTGTTGAGGTGGTAACTGATAACTGGTAACTGAGAATTGCTGTCTAATGCTTTTCCTATATAGGTAACATTGGCAGCTTTTTCTTGTTTTCCTACAGGGGGAATTTCCAATAAATCTCTTGCTCCAGTGATACCTTGTCCGATAAAAAGCAGTAAAGCCAAGCAATTTAAAACAATATGGACATTGCGCCAAAAATTAGTTTTATCTCGATAAATATCATTCACTATGGCTAAAGAAAATAGCATTAAAATCGATACTACAATGCCATAGTAATAGTGTGACCAATACCATTCATTGCTTAATCGCCAGACTCCTTCTTGCGCGCCTAAAATAATTAAACCCATTCCTGCTAGGGTGGCAAATACTGCACGCCAAATCATTGGTTTCGCACGATATAACAAAGCCGTAGAAGCAATTGTGGCGACAAACATTAAAACCAGAAAAATAACTTGAAAATTCTGTAATTCTCCTTTTTCTTGTAACTGAGGAATTCCTTTGAGAAAAATAGAATATGCCAGCGCAATTAAAGTTACTCCGACAACACTTCCTGTAAGCCAACGTCCGAGTTGAACGTGTTCTTTTCCTGCTATGGGTGGTATTTTACTTTTGCTACCACTTTTGAGTTGTAATCTTCTTTGACGAGTTTGCCAAGCATAGTTACTAACAATCCCAATTAGGGGAAAAACAAAAGCAACTGCGATCGCAGGATGGATTAAAGCCATCAAGTCTTTTGTTCCCAAAAAGGTAAAACCTAAAGTAAATTGGGAAAAAATCCCATTGATAATATTCAAAGTATTCATAACGTAATCCTTTTATTTTGCTTTTCAGCCTCTTCTCAGCAAGTTAAAGCATCATTATTAAAGCCACCTTAATATTTCTAGATTAGAAGATGAAATCTTCACTCCACAGTAAGATTAATGACATTTTAGTGATTATTCCAGTTCGCAATGAAGAAACAACTATTGTTGATGTGATTTGTAACTTGCAAAGCTATGGTTTGAATCAGATTCGGGTAGTTGATAACGGAAGCTGCGATCGCAGTAAAGAAAAAGCCCAAGCTTGTGGAGTAGAAGTTGTTACGGAAAAGATACCTGGTTATGGTCAAGCCTGTTGGCGGGGTTTACAAGCTATTCCTGACAATATTAATTGGATTTTATTTTGTGATGGGGATGGTAGTGACGATCTCAGTTGTTTGACGGATTGGTTGCGCTTACGCAATAGGTACGATTTTATTTTAGGCGATCGCGGTGCTACCATACAGGGCAAAGCTGTGATGACTCCTGTGCAAAGGTTTGGTAATGCTCTAGCTACTTCTTTAATTGCTCTGGGTTGGGGACACTATTATCATGATTTAGGCCCTTTACGTTTAATTCGGCGTGATGCGTTAGCCAAAATTGCTATGAGCGATCGCGGTATGGGGTGGACTGTGGAAATGCAGGTTAGAGCCGTAGAATTAGATTTAGCGATCGCAGAATTACCTGTGGGCTATTTTCCCCGTCAGGGTGGTAAATCAAAAATTTCTGGCACAATTTCTGGCAGTATTCAAGCAGGAACGATTATTCTAACTACACTGGGAAAACTTTATTTCAAAAAACTCTTTTCTTCCCAGCCTTCTTTGTCTACTTTACATCTCCTCAGTGGCATATTACTTCTTATTGGCGCAATTATCTTAATTCCTCATGGAGACTTTCGCAATTGGGAGGTGTTTCCTAATTTCTGGTTAGGAATGGCTGTCATGAGTTTTGGTTTTATACTTTCTTGGGGGATTACCAGAATTAATTGGTGGTGGTTTTGGTTAATTGCGATCGCAACTAGAATACTTCTGTTATTTATGTATCCAGGGGATGATATTTGGCGATATCTTTGGGAAGGTTACATCCAAATTCTCGGTTTTAGTCCCTATGATTTTGCTCCTAATGCTACAGAATTAATAACTTATCGTACTTCTTGGTGGTCACAAATAAATCATCAAGGTGTCTCTGCAATTTATCCTCCTTTAACTCAATTAGGATTTCGTATTTTAGCTACTATTTCTCCTAGTGTCATTTTATTCAAATCTGCTTTTATTGTTGCCGATCTCGCTATTTGTTGGCTACTTACTCGCCAATTTAGCTATAGCAAAGTTTTAATTTATGCTTGGAATCCACTGATTATTTATTCTTTTGCAGGGGGCGGTCATTATGATAGCTGGTTTATCTTACCATTGGTAGCTGCGTGGACATTTTTAGATTTAAAAGAAGTTAAGGGAAATTATTACCAACAAAACATTATTTGTTTATTTCTTAGTGCTATTTTTATTGGTCTTAGTATTGCTATTAAATGGATATCTTTGCCTATTTTGGCTTTTCTAGCTTTTTTAGCTTATCGCAAAATTAATTTTAAAACTGCTATTTTGGTTTTATTATTAGGAATATTACCTTTTATCTTGAGTAGCTTAACCTTTTGTTCTTTCAACTCTTGTTACTTAATACCCACTAGCTCTAGTTTTGTCTCTCATGGACGAAGTGCCGACTTTATTCCTTATTTTTTAGCGAAAATCTGGCAGTATAGCACAACAACTAATACTATTTTTGCTCTTCCCTTAGCACTAGGTACATTATTTTTGCTCTGGAAAAAGCAGACTTATCAGCAATTTACTCAAGGCTATTTCTTTATCTTACTAATTATTTCTCCCATCATTCATGGTTGGTATTTTACCTGGATTATTCCCTTTGGTGTCGCTACTCAAAATTGGGGAATACGTTTGATAAGTATCTCCAGCTTAGTTTATTTTATGATGCCCTATCGTTCATCATTAGGGAATCACTATTGGAAATTAACCATGGTGGAAACTTTATGCTTGTGGTTACCCTTTGCGATCGGATATTGTAGTGACAGATATTTTAAAAAACTGTTCATACAACTAGGTGTTGCAACAGCAAACAGACAATAAACAACGCGCTCTCGTATAATTTTTAGGAATCGCGTGACTATATGCTGAGTTTGATTTTCAGGTGTTGCTGAATCAAAGTATGATTTTAAAAATTAGAGCTTTTTTATAAATCTTTAGAAGGCTTAGAGCTTAGAGCTACGAACCCAATCGTGATTGATTTCAGACCTCAAATCAGCAACGCCGATTTTCAATAATTAAACTGTTTCTTCAGTTTTTCTACTGATTGTTTGTTTTAATACTTGCAGTACAATACGAGGATGAAATAATGTTCTCGCCGATTTCAGCATATGAAATACTTCGGATAAAGCAATAGTAGTTTGAGGATTTTTGGCAGTTGTGGTTAAGCAAATCACCTGATTCATGTACCAGCCAATAAACCTTTCTGGAATACTAGGGTCTTGAGTAATACCTTTTACAGTGGGATATTTGGCATCTTGGCTAGTAGCAGCAATCCAAGGATCGGCGTTAATTTTTGCTAGTCTTGTTTGAAACGTCTTTGCTAATCCCGATAAATTTGACGATCTTTGTTG
>NZ_LR214104.1 GCF_900659865.1 Hyella patelloides LEGE 07179 | reverse complement strand
TTTTTTGATAAATTTTAATATAAGCAATCATAAGTAATGCAAATACAAGGAGTAACCAACGATGGGTAAGAATGATTTCTTCCTCGAACCAGATGACGCTCAAACTATGGGTGATATTGATTACATGAGAATGGCAAAAAAAGTTAGAAGAACTTTTCCCAAAACTCTTAAAAATCCTAATGGCTTTGCGATCGAAAAATCAGTTTCTTCAGAAAATGATAGAAACTTTTCTAATGCAAACAACGGTTTTCAGACCAAGTCTATTAGTAACAACTATCAACCTCAAAGCTCTTTTAACCCTGCACCTGCACCCAGGGCAGAATCTACTCCTGCACCCGCACCTAAACCTGCACCTGCACCTGCACCTCGCAAGGTAGATGACAGTATGGATATGTTCCGCAACATGGCGAAAAATATCAGAAAAGGCAGATAGATTGATTAGCCAACATCAAAAATAACTTTGTTGATTTAGAGGCGCGACAAATCGCCTCTTTTTTTTTGCTGAGTTATATTGGCGATATCTTGATTTAACTTATTTTTCCTTGTTTGAATGACTTACAGTCTAAGAATTGCCGATCTTCCTCTTAGTGAGCGTCCTCGCGAAAGATTGCTAGCTGTAGGAGCTAAAAATTTAGCTACAGCAGAACTAATTGCCATTTTACTTAGTACTGGTCAAGGTAAAGGAAAGTTATCTGCCATTGGGTTAGGGCAACATATTCTTCAGCAATTGAGTCAAAATAGAAGGGATTCTCTTGATGCTTTGAGAGATGTTAAACCTCAAGAATTAATGCAAATTCCTGGCGTGGGTCCAGCGAAAGCTGCCACCATAGTAGCTGCGGTAGAGTTAGGAAAAAGAACTTTTCAATTTCGCCCTCACGAAAGAGCGGTTATTGATAATCCTGCTGCTGCTGCTGCTGCTTTAAGCCAGGATTTGATGTGGCAAAATCAAGAAAGATTTGCTGTTTTAATGTTGGATGTTAAAAACTGTCTGATTGGGACTCAAATAATTACTATTGGGACAGCCACAGAAACTTTGGTACATCCTAGGGAAATTTTTCGCGAATCTATTAGACAGGGTGCTTGTAAGTTAATTGTTGCTCACAATCATCCTTCAGGAAATTTAGAGCCTTCAGAAGCAGATATTGAACTGACTAAACAATTATTACTGGGTGCAGAATATTTAGATATTCCTGTGTTGGATCATTTAATTTTAGGAAATGGTAATCACCAAAGTTTGAGACAGTTAATAACAACTCTATGGAATCCCGATTGATCGAGTATTTTTCAGTCTATTATTTACAGAGATCATTCTGGGAAACTGTTAAGCTAGTTTATTACTGAAAGAATTAAATTTAGTTACTAACAAGAGACAAAATAAAACTGCTATGGGAAGTGAAAGAGTTACTTTATTGTCTAGTAGAGAAATAGACAAAATGCGAAAAGCAGGAGCTTTAGCTGCGGAATTATTAGCTCATCTTGCACCAATGGTTAAACCAGGGATTAGCACCCAGGAACTTAATGATGAAGCGGAAAGGTGGACTCAAGCAAAAGGAGCAAAAAGTGCGCCTTTGGGTTACGGTCCTAAAGATAATCCTTTTACTCGTTCAATTTGCACCAGTGTCAATGAGGTAATTTGTCACGGTATTCCCAATGCTAAAGAAATTTTGCAAGATGGAGACATTATCAACATTGATGTGACTCCCATTCTTGATGGCTATCATGGAGATACTTCCAGAACTTTTTTCGTGGGAATTCCTTCTGCTGAAGCGAAAAAGTTAGTAGAGGTGACTGAGGAATGTTTGCATAGAGGCATTGCAGAAGTTAAACCAGGAGCAAGAATCGGCGATATTGGCGCAGCTATTCAAGAATACGCAGAATCCCATGATTATTCTGTGGTGAGAGATTTCGTAGGACACGGTGTCAGCCATATTTTCCACACTGCGCCTCAAGTCCCTCATTATGGTAGACGGGGTAAAGGAAAAAAAATGAAGCCAGGAATGGTTTTTACTATCGAACCAATGATTAATCAAGGAACTTGGGAAGCTGTCATGTTAGACGATGGTTGGACAGCGGTTACGGCAGATAGTTTGCTTTCTGCACAATTTGAACATACTGTGGCTGTCACTGAAGATGGGGTAGAAATCTTAACCTTAAAATAGTAAATTAGGACTTACACAGTGCAAAAATAAATCAGGGTTTGAGGGAAGAGGGGAGCTTACAAGGGTAGGTTTTGACGAGTGAACCTGCTGAGGTTGTCTTGGAGGACGTTCCCTTGCCCCCAAATGCGATGGGGATAAATACGAAGATGCGACGGGTATAAACACGAAGATGCGATGGGTGTAAACGTCTTACGGAGTGGCTGTCTTTTGAGCGTGAGGGATGCTGGTTTACCCTGTGCTTATCCAATCACGCTGTTGAGGTTATCTCAAAAGGAGGACGCTTCGGTGGTCGGTTGAATTCCTAATTTCAGCCGTCCGTCTTGTACGCCACGTCCGACGCGGGCTTCTGACCCTTCCTTGTGATGTCGGAACGCGAGTCTTGACTTTTGATGGTTAAATTTAGTCGGGAAATAGGGAGTATCTTTTCGGAATTTCAAGTATAAATAAATACCTTTTTCGGGAAGTTTAATACTGAATTAAAGTGCCTCCTCACAGTGAAAGTAAGGGCGCGTCTCCCGATGCGGGCAGTCACAGATTACTCCGCCGTCAAACGACGGAGACGGCACGTGACCGTTGGTCAACAGTCTAGGGAAACCCCAAAGCAAAGAATTGGATATGGCGTCTATCACGGATACCGCTTCCGCCTTAGGACTCGCTCTGCATCGCGCATAAGGCAACCTCGCCATCCCTCTCGCTCAGACTTACGCCCTTAGAATTTATTTCGGGAGTTTATGTCGCTCTTTTAAAACCTATCCTTATGGGGTGAGTAATACCCACCCTACATGAGAATTTTCCTCTGATTCTATTCACAACAGCCCATTAATTCTTGTCGATCTGTCCAACTTAGAGTGTCACCTATTTGGCTACCATCATGATAAGCAGCCAATAACACTTCGCTAGTTTTCCCCCAAGCGATCGCTCCTGATTGCGCAATTGCGATCGCTCCTAAATCTCGGTTTCTTGATTGAGACTCTTGCATTGAGCGTGTCATCGCCTTTTTGAGAGTCGAACCATCGGTAACACGGATTACTACTTTAGCTGCGAGACATTCGTCCATAATGTCTTCACCAACACCAGTACAGCTAACCCCCGCATCATCGTTAGCATAGTTACCTGCGGGCATAGCAGAGTCACTCACACGACCAATTCTTTCTAAACCTTTACCTCCTGTGGAAGTGCCTGCTGCAATTTTACCGTGGCAATCTAAGGCAACAACACCAATTGTACCTTTCCTAGCTTCATGGGGCAGAGTTAGCTCTTGTTCGGCGATTACACCAGCCATTTGTTTATGAAAATGATCGTATCTTTCTTGCATCCATTCTTTGAGACGGATATCAATTAGAGGATCGTAAATTGGTACATTTAATTCTCGTAACAATTCTGCTGCGCCATTGTCTGATAACACGCGATCTTCTTCACTTTGTAAGAACTGTGCTAACTCAATAGGATGCTTAACGCGAGATACATTAATTACGCCACTAAAACGCTGCTTGCTACCATCCATTAAAGAAGCACTCATGCGAATTTGTCCGTCAGATTGTAGTACCGAACCAGTTCCCGCATTAAAAATTGTTTTGTCTTCTAATAGTTGGCAGCCTTTAACTACTGCTTCTTTGGCACTAACATCATCAAGCAACATCGAATAGATTTTTTCGACAACAGAATGAAGAGCTTGGCGTACAATGATCTCTC
The DNA here is from genome assembly GCF_900659865.1 of Hyella patelloides LEGE 07179. Classification (GTDB taxonomy): domain Bacteria; phylum Cyanobacteriota; class Cyanobacteriia; order Cyanobacteriales; family Xenococcaceae; genus Hyella; species Hyella patelloides. The sequence goes on along the minus strand of NZ_LR214104.1, from coordinate 2,713 downwards.
CTTCTTCACTTTGAAGATGACCACCTGCACCACCATGAATGATTAATTTTGGCTGGACTGACATGATTTTTTAGTATTAAATGTTGAATTTTGAATCTTGAATGTCGCGGTCTAATTGCGAACTGCCAAATACTGTAGTTTTCTCGAATTTAGACTGCTTGATTTTTAAGTTTACGACATCTCTCAGAAAAGTATTTAACATCATCTTGATAGTTTCATCATTTTTTCTGCCAAATTGGTCTGCTTGCCTGTATATTGGATCGGGGTCACAGATTACTCCGCCTTCTAACGACGGAGACGGCACGTGACCGTTGGTCAAGATCAGCGATCATTTATTAGTAAAATTGAGAATTTTTCAATGCTGCCACTCCTGCTTTTGTTTTCAACAGTGGTCACTGTCATAACATCTCCCTATGTCTTCTAATCTCGATCTTTGTCCTATGAATGGAGAATCAACAATCCTACTACAGCAAGTTAGAATTATCGACTCTGCTGAAGCAAAAGATTGGATATCTGATGTATTAATTGTTAATGGTCAAATTCAATTAGTAAAAACACAAATCATTAACTATCCATCCAATACTCAAATAATCCCAGGTGAAAATTTAATTTTGGGTACAGGTTTAGTAGACCTCTACAGTCATAGTGGAGAGCCTGGATATGAAGCGAGGGAAACTCTATTAAGTTTAGCTGCTAGTGCAGCAGCAGGGGGATTTATTGAAGTTGCGGTGCTTCCTGACACCACACCTTGTATTGATAACCCAGAAACGTTAACTGCACTACAGCAAAAAGTATCTCAATTACCAAATATTACTCAACAGCCGTTATCTCAACTCAATTTTTGGACAACTTTTGCTTTAGGTCAAAACACTAAGCAAATGAGCGAGTTGGGTGAATTGAGCAGTCAGACTATTGGCTTTACAGAGCAACTTAATTTTTCTGATTTATTTCTCTTTAAACAGGCTCTTGAATATCTCCAACCTTTAAAAAAACCAATTGCTGTGGATGTTTCGCAAAATCAGCTAACGAACGACGGCTTTATTCGCGAAGGCGCACAATCAATTCGTTATGGATTATTAGGTAATCCTGCTTATTCCGAAGCTTCTGCGATCGCTGCTATTCTAGAAATCATTGCTAGCTTGGAAACTCCCGTCCATATTATGCGAGTCTCCACCGCCAGAGGTGTTGAATTAATCGCCGATGCGAAACAAAGAGGAGTTCCCGTAACCGCTAGTACCACTTGGATGCACCTTTTATTTAGTACCCAAGACCAGGCTAATTATAATCCTAACTTACGTCTCGAACCCCCTTTAGGGAATTTTAGCGACCTCAAAGCACTACAACAGGGTATCAAAGAAGGTATTATAGATGCGATCGCGATCGATCATCAAGCATACACCTATGAAGAGAAAACCGTTCCTTTTGCTCTAGCACCCCCAGGGGTAATTGGTTTAGAACTAGCTTTACCTATACTGTGGCAAAAATTAGTTACAACAAAAATTATATCTCCGATTCAATTGTGGCAAGCTCTTAGTCTCAAACCTCGCCGTTGTCTTCAACAAAAATCTCTATCAATTAATAAGTCCCATACTTCAGACTTAATATTATTTAATAGTCAAAAAATTTGGCAGGTAAATATACAAAATATTCATTCTCTAGGAGCAAATACCCCCTGGTGGAATCAAGAAATTATAGGAAAAGTTATTCAGTGGAATTCTTTGTAAATACTTAAGTATCTTTGTGAAAACACTTAACTACATTTAAGTAAAAAAATCAACCAATATTAGAGTTAAAATACATTTTTTAGCAATTAATTCTTATTTACTATTCCTGATTTCTTGTTTTGTTAAGTGTTTTACTCTAAAAAGTTAATTTCTTCTTATAAATTTATTTTCAAAATATTTTTTCTGAAAAATGTAATACGTGTTATTCCTGATAACGAATTAAGTGTTTACTGTTATATTGTGAAGGTTACTTTTTATTCCGATAATTTGCTTAAGAGTATTTTGTTACATAAAAATTTTTAAGATAATTCAACAGCAAATTATCATTACTAAATAAAGAAATGAAAAATACTGTTACTACTTTAGTTACAACTACTACTATTGGTTTAATCTGTGCCGTAAATTCTCCTCAATCAGCCCAGGCTACTACATTAATTTACAATTTAGGTGGTGGAAATGCTAACAGCACTGCTTTAACTCCTTTTACCTACACACCTGTCGATCTTAACGAGCCAATTTTGACTGTGACGGGTGCTGAAGCTGGCGTATCCACAAATGTACGACGACGTTCTGATGGATTAGGAGTTGTTGGGACAGGAAATAAGGCAGGACAAGTCGATGGAGAGGGAGAACTATTTGAATCGTTACTGTTAAGTTTTGACCAGCCAGTCAGAATAGAGTCTGCTTCGTTTACCAGATTACAAAATAACGATGGCTTTGCCTTATCTATTGATGGAGATGAAGTTGTCAGTCTTAATAGTAGACTAAATAACAATAATCCTTTTGACTTTTCCTCTTTAGGTAATAGGAAAGGTTTGAACTTTGAATTTACCGTAGCTCAAGAAAATGACGATTATCGACTTGAGAGTGTAACCGTTGAAACTGTTCCCGAAACGACCCCAGTATTACCTTTATTAGGATTTGGTTTAGTAAGCTTACTTTTTAATTACAAGCCCCATAAATTGTCAAGCTAATTTTGCTAAAAAAAA
>NZ_LR214103.1 GCF_900659865.1 Hyella patelloides LEGE 07179 | reverse complement strand
AATTACTATTCAATCGTCTGAGTTACATTTTTATCAACAATTTTGGCATCCTTCGGAAAATTTACCAAAGTGGGACATTACTATTGCTCCTCTGTGAATGGTAGTTTATTTTTGCGCAAGTCCCTTATTTTGTGATTTTTCGAGCAAGAGCGATTTCGATACTTTGGTTATCGTGGACGGGGAATAATAAGACATTAATCATTAGAGAGAGCATTTTTGAGGCGTTTTGAATCCCAAGTTTTTCAATGAAGGGAGTGAGCCAACCACTGTAGTATCCAAAATCAAGAAAATCATCCAAATTGGCAAAATCGATTTTTGGCTCAAACGTCTCTATCTGGCGGACTTCAAAACCATTTTCCTGAAAAATCTCTATGACTTCGCTACGCTCTTCGGGACAGCACACGATATCATAATCCAACTTAGAATTTCCCGAAAACCAGCGAATCAACTTGCTTGCCAGAGAATCTTCGATCTTTCTAAGGTTGGGGTAGCTAGTCATCGTTTGACCAATCAATGACCAATATGCTCCTTCATCAAGTAAGTTCCAGATTTTGGGAGCTAGTTCCCTCATCGGGACAAAACCTGTTACAAAGTGACTACAGATGAGATCGAATGACCGCTCAACATAATGGTGTTCAAGATTGGTTGCATTATCAACGATAGTTCTAAGGCTTGGAATTTTCCTCTTGGCAATGTCAAGCATTTTCTCTGAGATATCTATACCGAAGAGGTTAATTTCGCCTTCACATAGTAAAGCGACTTGCTCCAAAAATGATCCCGTACCAATGCCAATATCAAGAACTTGCAAAGGTGTTTTAGATTGCAAAAGATTTGTATTTTGGAGTTGAATAATTCCTTTTTGATAAGTAGAAGCATATATACCTCTAGCATCCATATCAAAACTAGGCGCAATTATTTCATCGTATTGACGCTGGATTATGTTGTGATTGTATATCATTAATTTAAATTTCCTGAATTTTTACTATTGGTATTTAAGTAACATTTAATGCTACTACTGGAAAATATACAAAAGGTCAATTAAATGGCGTTGCTGAATAGATTGTTGAAATAACTAAAAATTTGTTTTAATACAATGAAGTAGATTATTTTGACAATACAATAGGGAATGTCTTTATTCGCCTTTCTATTCATCATTGTTCTCTGGAAAAGAACATAAACATGCTTCTTTCTCATTCCAAAGCTTGAAATAAAAGGTGCGAAACGATTCTTTAATAGTGAGATACTTAGCGATCAAAAAAATAGGATGGCTCAAATGAGCATTACGCAGATGATAGTTGGGTACTTTAGGATTTAAATGGTGTATGTGATGATAACCGATATGACCAGTAAAGAAATGTAAGATTCGAGGCAGATTAAAGAAGGAAGTTCCTTCCATTGCTGAACGATGAAAATCCCATTCCTCATCGCGTGCCCAGTATACTCCCTCAAACGTATGTTGCACAAAAAATAGAAAGATTCCGACAGAGGAGCCAACCACAAAGATCGTTCCCTGTACAATAACTACTTTTACAATACCTAGCCAAAGCACAAGTGATCCCCAAAAAATAACTAAGGCAATATTTGTTACAAATATACTCCATCTGGAATCTGGGGTTTTCCCCGTCTGAGGCAAACGAAACAAAATTATAAATCCCAGTACCATATCAGCAAGAATCATGGTGATGGGTGAGCGATAGAGGCGATATCCTTGCTGCAACCAAAGAGATGCTGCATGATACTCACTAAGTGTCATGGTCCAAACATCTCCACGTCCACGATGATCGAGGTTTCCAGAAGTTGAATGATGCAGGGCATGTTCGTAAGTCCAATGTCTATAGGGGACAAAAAACAACATTCCCAAAATAAACCCCAGTAGATTGTTAAAGTACTTGCTGGGGGAAAATGAGCCATGTCCACAATCGTGAAAGATAATGAAAATGCGGATATAGAAGCCAGAGGCAATGATGCTTGTGAGGATCGTTAGGAAGATATTCACACGTATCTCCCAAGCAGCAAGAGCCCAGAGTGCGGTGTAGGGCACAAGTGTGTTGATTAACTGAAACAATGCTAACCGCCAGTCCGACTTGGCAAAGGGAAGTGTAAGAAAAACAGGATTGATTTTGGTCGTCATAAGTTTAACTGTTGGCGTTAAATTAATAGAGGTTTTTTCTATCTTTTAATCTTTTTGATAAACAACTATTTATCTTCTATGTTTCTCAAAGGTTTGTACTGATATGAGATTGCAGTTATGAGAATATTCAATCCTCCTAATAGAATAAACATCAACCCAATACCTCGACCATTTCCCGTTCCAATAAACTTTCCGATAGTCGAAGCTAATAAGCCATCTTGAAGCATTAAAGGTTCAAAAATTTTGTCGGCTAGAGGACCAGCAATAAGATAAGCTAAAGGCAAACTAGAATATGCGATCGCATTATTAAAAGAAAAGACTCTTCCTTGTATATCTGGACTAACTTTTTTTTGCAAAATAATTTGCATACAACTATTGACAAAAGGTAGCCCTAAAAAGAACAGAAAACTAGCAGTAGAAAAAAGTAGCACTGAAGGATAAATACCTGCAACAGCGATCGCAAATCCTTGAAGAAACATAAAATAAAAAAACAGATTGATATATTTTTTTCTGCTATTTCCCCAAGTACCTACTAAAATGCTGCCGATTATCATGCCAATACCGCCAAAAGACAAAATTGTACCTAGTTGAACTTCTGAAGCAAAAGAAAGCACTAGAGGATAGATCGACACTTGCACGATTCCTACTAGAAAATTGCTTCCAGCAAAGAATAATGATAGAGCCATAAGTCCGTAATGAGCTTTTAAATATCGCCAACCATCAAGAGTCCGAGACAATACCGATACTTTAAATGTTTCTTTAGAAGCTGTTGTTTTATGGTTAGGAAATCGGACAAAAAGCAAAATAGCTAAAGCAAACACAAAACTGACTAAATCTAAGGTAAAAATTCCTGATAAATGGATAAACTCTAAAAGAAACCCTGCTAAAATAGGAGATACAAGTTGCCCTACCGCTTGCGATAACTGGGTCATGCTGTTAGCTCTAGCTAAATGTTTTTGAGGAACGAGTGTTGTAGTAGCAGCAGCAAAAGCAGGGATTTGAAATCCACTAACAATTGAGATCGCAATACTTGCTAGATAAATATGCCAAATTTGGATATTTTCCGAAACTAACAATATGATAAGAGCGACAGTAGTTATGGCAGCACCACAATCGCTGAAAATCATTACCCAACGTCGATTCCAACGATCTATTAATATCCCTGCAAAAGGAGAAATTACGACCATAGGAAAACTACTCGCCAGAATCAGGAAGGATAATTCGGTAACAGAGCCATGTTGTTGATAAACCCAAACATCAAGAGCAAAGTTACTCAAACCCGAACCTAAAATGGAGACTAACTGACCCAAGCAAACTGTCATAAAGACGGATATTTTTTCATTTTTTAGCGTTTTAAGCATTGAATTTGTATATTGTCCGTAAAAGACCCAAATATTGATAGAATAACTACTTTAAATCCTTTTTTCTAACTTGTTTAGCACTTTTTAAAATTGATGACACGCCCTATTTATCAAGAAACAGATATCTCAACACAATAGGTATTTCGTAAAGTAGTACAAGGAAAAATCTCAAAATACCTGGAGAGTACTTCCGATTGAAAATTGTCATGTCATTTTCGATGGGGTAAAACTTATGACTCCAGACCTGAATTTTATGAAATAAAAGAAAAACAATTAAGTACAACCAAAGCCACGGGAGAGATACGTAATATGTAAACGTGCAGACTCCTGCAACAAAAAGTGTTGTGGCTACTAATACTAAAATCGGAAGATTGGATGCTATGAGAATTAAAAAGCTTGACCCTAGTACGACCATTATCCAAGGCGATGGTATTAAGCCATAAACGATTCCGTAAAATGAGTACCAAATTCCCCATAAGCTTATTAGATGTATGACATTAATCCCAAACTGTGAATGACGGCAGAGATGACGCTGGTAAAGCTCTTCAAACTCAACATCGATTAAACTCATAGGATGTTCTGATAATCGATTCATAATTTGTTCCTTGTTGCTGAAACTATTGCGATGAGAGCCTTAGTAAAGAGTTGAAAAAATGGTTTCTTTAATGTTTCTATGACTGTGGAGCAAATCTCTCGCACTTCTTGCTTCCTTATGGTTAATGGCGGTGTAATTTTTAGTACGTTGGGTTGAGCTTGACAAAAACCGACTAAGACAGGATGGGAAGAGTGATTCAAAAGATCGAGTATGTAAAATGAAAATAGTTGTTTAGCAAACCAGCGTTGAGGCAAATAATTATCGTTTAGTTCAATCCCGATTAATAAGCCAAACACTCGTATATCTCGCACCGCTTTACAAGAAGCCAAACCTTCAGAAAGTAGTTTCTCGAACAATATTCCCGATTCTTTGATTTGTTCTTTAAGTTGGATGTCTTCGGCTTGTTGAAGCAAGTTTAATACTGTCCGATAGCCGATAGGGTAATTATGCCGATCTTCAATCTGCTCTAATATTTGGGACTCCATCGCGTTCAATTTTTGCCGAATAGTCTCGCTATACTGAACTATGCCAAATGGAAACATCATGTCAGAAGTTCCCTTACCCAACACTAATAAATCTGGTGTTAATCCCAGAAAGTGCGATCGCGAAAGAAATCCCGTTCGGTACATTCCTGTTTGAACTTCATCGATCGACAATAAATAGCCGTACTGCTGTCGATGTGTTTGAATGTATTCTAGAACTCCCTCTGGTATGGATCTGACTCCGCTAACACCTTGGATTAACTCAATTTGAACTACTGCAACCGAATACTGGTTCATAGCTGCTTCAAACTGTGCTATGGCATCTTTGGCAAACGGATCGATATAAAGCACATTTGAATAAAGTGGTTGGATGTTTTGCTTATACGAAGCACTCGAAGTTCCTGTCAATGCTAATAGAGTTTTACCACCAAAGCCCCCTTTTAAAACGATCGCGTATTGTCGGGGATATTGAACTGTTAGAGCCACTCTTAGGGCAGTTTCGACTCCAGATGCCCCGCTAACAACAGGTAAAAGACATTCTAGTCCCGTGTATTGATACAGTCGTTTGGCAAGCTCTGTTTTTTCGTCCTTGCTATCTATTGTTTGTAATTCTTTAACATAATTTGGTGGATTATGACCTCTTATACTACAAGCAACTCCACTAACACAATCAAATATTTGGCGATCTTCAGAATAAATAAAATTACCAGAAGCTCGAACATCTTTTGTCAGAAATTTCGTCAATTTTATTGCTTTTAATCGTGCCAGATTATAGCGATCGCCAAATATTCGAGCGCGAAACTTAATATCGTTCTGTATTAGCTCTAATTGTGGGGCAACACTATTAAAGAAACTGGAATCTGCATATTCAAGACAACGCATAAAGTGCAGACTCGTGACAGTATTGGGTTGAAATGTCGTCGAGTGAAAGTTTTCCTTGCCTGGTTGATTCCAGCAATCATAAAGTTTTTTTTGAGCAGTGAAGGCACTAAAAGGAACTTCGCGATCGACAAATGATTCGTCAAAAATTACAATGTCAGGGATTAGCTGTTTAACCTTTTTTGTCCGTGCTTCTCTTAGGGTAGCAAGGCTATTACGAGTTACACAAGCGATTGCAATAATATCATAATCTTCTATTAATCTAGCGATCTTGGTTGCCGTATCCTCTTCAGGTGCTAGGGTTACTAAAAAACCATAGTAATTTGGCGAGGAGACGAATTGTTGTAGTTGTTCGATATTGTTGGCAACGATTAGATCGGGGATAAATTTTATAGCTTCATCCTTAACTTTAGTCTCAACAAATGCTCCCAGACGATAATGGGGATCGAAGATTAATCCTCTAGTTGGTCGCTTGGCGATATTTGAGTTGTAGCGAGCAAGCTTGATCGCACCGCTAAGTGCTTCCTCAAAACTGTTAGCCAGGAAAGTCTGGTAGTCATGTTGTTGATTCCAGGTACTCTTGACGTATTCCCCCAGACAAAAACAGGTTTGAGTAACGTATGGATTGAGATAGAGTTCATAAAAGTTAGGGATGTTATTGCGAAGTATTTCCTCGAAGGTATTGGTCAAGGCGTACTTGAACATCTTTAATGGAAGATTAGCTAAAAGTTTTATGATGTTTTCCTAAGTGATAGTGGAGCGGTGCAAAATTGCGATGGAGATATTCTTCGATCATCTGGCGATGTTTTCTCAGCACGATAAAATCCACGGCGATGCGATCGCTTTCTCGAAATGGCGAGTTAAGATATTCGTTACGTTTTTTATAACGAAACTCAATCTTACGAATGGGTAGTGAAGTATGAGTATCCCAAAATTTAGCAAATTCTGACTCGGATAAAAAAACTTCTACATTCCAGAATAGATAAAGAGGAGGGAAATGAAGTAGTAGCCAAGAGATCAAAGGTTTCCGTTCTAGCTTATCCCATAATTTTCCAATCTCATCCCGTGGAAATTCGAGTTCTTCAGACTCGTTTTCTCTAAGAGCCTGACTATAATATT